>CAZXWM010000287.1:0-5473 GCA_964644215.1 uncultured Phormidium sp. | reverse complement strand
TTGCCTCTTGCCAGAAGAGGGCGACCATAAAGGTACGCCCCTACGCCTCTTGCCTCTTGCATGTCTATTCCCTGTTCCCTGTTCCCTATTCCCTATTCCCTATTCCCTTCCCCATGAGATTGACTCTCATTGTCAATTAGCCTAGAATCAAACAATATCTAATCGTGTGGGAGTGTCGAAAAGTCTATGTCTAAATTATGGTGGACTGCTTTAAGTGGAGGGCTGAGTGCCTTGGGCCTGCTAACCTTCGCTGACCTAGCCCAAGGTCAAGACCTGTCGAGTAAACAGCTTGACGGGGGCGATCGCCCCATGTTACTGAGTCAAGTGACCTCCGTCTCCCAACTGTCCGACGTGCAACCGACGGATTGGGCCTTTCAAGCCTTACAGTCTTTGGTTGAACGCTATGGCTGCATCGCCGGCTATCCAGACGGAACCTTTCGCGGCAACAACTTCATGACTCGCTACGAGTTTGCCGCTGGCTTAAATGCCTGTTTAGATCAGATTGTGGCCATTGTCGATGGTGGAGACGGCATCGATCCCAGTGACTTAGCCACCATCCGTCGTTTGCAAGAAGAATTTGCCGCCGAATTAGTCACCCTACGAGGTCGTGTCGATGGCTTAGAGTCCCGGACTGCCGAACTTGAAGCCAATCAATTCTCCACGACAACTAAGTTAGAAGGCGAGGCCATCTTTGCCGTCTATGGAATTGCCGCTGGGGATGATTTCGCGGGCAATGACATTGACCAAGTTCCCGCCTTTGGCTATCGTAGCCGTCTGGAGTTCCACACGAGCTTTACGGGAGAAGATTCGCTGCTGACTCGTCTGCAAAGCAGTAATATCCCCGCCTTCTCAGATGTATCAACGGGATATCCCGAAGGAGATTTATTCTTTGCTGATGATAGCGGCGGTGCGGTTGAGGTGGATGCCCTGTTGTATGAGTTTCCTTTGGGAAGAGCGAATGTGGCTTTGATTGCCAATGCGGGGGCCGCTGATGATATTGCCTCGACGGTGAATCCCTTTTTCGATGGCGATGGCGGTAGCGGGGCTGTCTCTCGCTTCGGCACTCGCGCCTCGATGTATTATTTCATGGATGGGTCTGGGATTGGGGTTGAGTATCCCTTTAGTGATGCCCTCTCGTTGAGTGCCGGTTATTTGGCTGGGGATAGTAGTAATCCTAATCGCAAGGCGGGCCTGTTTAATGGGTCTTATGGTGCGATGGCCCAGTTGACCTTTACTCCGAGCGATCGCGCTGAGTTTGCTCTAACCTATATCAATGCCTATAACCAGGAGATGAACACCGGTAGTGTTCTGACGAACCTGAGACGGGCGACGAATGATGCGATTCCGACAATTAGTAATGCCTATGGCTTGCAGGGGTCGTTCCAGGTGTCAGATAATTTTGCCCTCGGAGGCTGGGTGAATTATGTGAATACGCAAACCCTCTCGACCTTGGGGGGACAGATTGATCGGGGCAGTTTCGACAATTGGAACTGGGCGGTGACGCTGGCGTTTCCTGATTTACTGTTGCCTGGCAATTTAGCGGGAATTGTGGTCGGACAAGAACCCAAAGTTACGGGTGTGAGTTCTGGTTTGCTTGCTGACCTAGGCCTTGATGACGCAGATACCTCGTTGCATATAGAAGGGTTCTATTCCTTGCAATTGAATGAAAATATAACCGTCACTCCGGCGTTGATTTGGCTGACGGCACCGAATCATAATGCGGATAATGATGATGCTCTCATTGGCGTGATTCGCACGACGTTTAGTTTTTAGTGTTTAGCTAAGATGTTCAATAGGGCAGATAGGTTGGGGGCGTAATCTGTCCTATTGGACTGGAGTTTTGAGGATTGGTGCAGGCGATTGTATTCGGTCCAAAAGGCTTGTTTAATCGAGTCAAGGTTGGCGGTTTCTGCTACGGCAATTCGTACTAATAAGCTACCGTCTTTTTGTTGTTCTAAGGCTTGGGGATTGACGGAGTTGTGGTCTTGGCTGAGACTTTCTAAGCTGTTTAATAAGGATTTAAAACAAATTGCTTCTGAGAAGATTAAGTCTAAGGTAAGGGATTTGGGATTGAGGCAATTCACCAGTTCTCCGGGGGCAAGAAATTCCTGGTCTGAGGCGGGATATCGCTGGAGAAATTTGTTGTCCCAGATGTTATAATTGCGATAAAAGTATTTACAAATAACGCTATCGAGTTGGGTTAAATTGTCGGTCTGCCAGTCTTGGAGACAGGTTCCGGTGAGGTCGGCGTTGTCGAAGTTGGTTCCATAGACGCGGGTGGATTTGAGGAAAGCATACCTAAAGTCACTGTCTTGACAGTTGGCTTGGCTGAGGTTGGCTTCGGTGAAACTGGTCCGGGCCAGGTTGGCTTGGCTGAGGTTGGCTTTGGTGAGGTCGCTGCGGCCGAGGCGGGCCTGTTGCAGTTGGCTGTGGCTGAGGTTGGCCCGATAGAGGTTGGCCCGACAGAGATAGGCCTGTTGCAGGTTGACCGATTGTAGGTTGGCCCGGAAGAGGTCGGCTTCGTAGAGGTCGGCTTGGAAGAGGTTGGCCCCTTGGAGATGGGCGAGGCTGAGGGAGGTTTTACCGAGGACGACGCGGCTGAGGTTGGCCCCTTGTAGGGGATAATTGCGTAGGTCTGCGTCGTAGAGGTCGGGAATCAGATGAGGGTTAATCTCTCGCCATTGGTTCCAGGTCTCGACTCCTTGTCTCAGGATGGAGAGGTGTTCTAAGTTCGCCATGAATCGCCCACTCTACATATCTCTCTAGTAGTATCACAGAAAAAGTGGTGGCTTGTTGGCTCGAAACTGGGGTTGGGGAACAAGATTCGCTGAAATGGGGATTTATGTTAGGAAGTTATGATTTTTTGCTGAGGATTGAATGTTAAATCAGGGTTGGACGTATACTGATCGCCTGGGTTCGGTGACGCCGGGGCTGACGGTGTTGGACTATTATAGGCAACGCTATCGTCATTCGACGGGGGAAATGTGGCGCGATCGCATTCTCCAGGGCCAGATCCATCTCAATGATACACCCACAACGCCGGATACACTGCTACAACCGGGTCAATGTCTTACCTATCATCGCCCTCCCTGGGAGGAACCTCCGGTTCCGTTGGCGGTGGATTATCTTTATGAGGATGAGGATGTGCTGTTGGTGGGGAAGCCGTCGGGCTTACCGGTTCTTCCTGGGGCGGGGTTTTTGCAGCATACGTTGTTGTTTCAGTTGCGGCGGCGATATTCGCAGGTTTCCCCGATTCATCGCTTGGGACGGGGAACGTCGGGGATTATGGTTTGGGCGAAGTCTGCTTTGGGGCGATCGCGGTTGAGTCAGCAACTTCGCAATCGTCAGATGGTTAAGGTGTATCGGGCTTGGGTGGGGGATTGGTCTCATGGGGATGTTCTCAGGATTGATCAACGGATTGGTAAACTCCCTCATCCGACGTTGGGAACGGTTTATGGGGCCACTGATGCGGGACGGCGATCGCAAACTCAGGTGACTGTGGTCTCGCGACGGGAGGATGGGGTTCTCTTGCAGGTGAGAATCGCCACGGGACGACCGCACCAAATTCGCATTCATTTGGCGGCGGTGGGTCATCCTCTGCTGGGAGACCCGCTCTATATTCCGGGGGGCGGTTTGAATTTAAGGGTCAATCCTGAGACCCAAACCTATCCGGTTCCGGGGGATTGTGGCTATTTTTTGCATAGTTTTCGGCTGGGATTTTATCATCCAAGTTCGGGCGATTGGCAGTCTTGGGATTGTTCGCCGCCTGAGCGGTTGAGGTGATGTTTTTTTTGGCAAATTTTGTTAAAAAATCCCTTGACTTTTTGCGGCTCTTGACGTACTATTAAATCATGGGAGAATGTGCCGCCATATATATAGGGTTTGGGACGGATTGAGAAGAAGGGCGAACAGCCGTTCGCCCCTACGGATATCGCGGCTACGACTGCCTAAAAACTAGAACCCTAGAAGGGAACTTTGCCTGTTAGCATATCTCGATACATGAGAATCCCGCCTTTGAAGCTATAGAAAGGGTAGCCGAAGGTGGCTGGGACGTTTTTACCGAAGATTCCATGACTTAGCCAGGCGCAAGGATAGCCAAAGCCGGGGGCGATCGCCAAGGTCCACCAGGTTTGAGTAATAATAGAGTAGAGAATGGCCCCAATGGCGACGACAAGCCCTAAAACATGGAGTCGCCGACAAATGGGGTTTTCATGGGCGTCGAGGTAGTAGGGATAAAAGGCTTCAAAGGAGTTGAATTTTTGGGTCATAAGAAGGGGACAGGGAACAGGGAACAGGGAACAGGGAACAGGGAACAGGGAATAGGGAACAGGGAATAGGGAACAGGTTGTTAGTCGCGGCGGGAGAAGAGTCCGAATAGGGGACCGAGTAAGGCACCAAAGATGAAGCCTCCGGCGTGTGCCCAGTAGGCGATACCGCTTTCCATTCCACCTGCGTTGACTTGGGCTTCTAGGCTGGAAACGCTGTTAAAGGCTTGTTGTAAGAACCAGAAACCAAGGAAGAAAATTGCTGGAACTCGGACGGTAAACCAGAAAAAGCCGAGGGGAATTAGGGTGACAATTCGGGCTTGGGGAAAGCGAAAAATATAGGCCCCCATAATTCCGGCGATCGCACCACTAGCCCCCAATGTGGGTATCATTGAATTTGCATCAAATAGATATTGGGCGAGGGAGGCGAGTACGCCACAGAGAAGATAGAAAATTAGATAGCGAGATGACCCCATTTCTTCTTCAATGTTATTGCCGAAAATCCAGAGATACAGCATATTGAAGAAGACATGGAGGACGCTCCCATGGAGGAATTGCGAGGTAATGAGGGTTAAGGGTTCAGGGACTAAATCTCCAGTGGTTGCCCCTTGGAGACTTTCGGAGAGTTGACCGGGAATAAAGGCAAAGTCTTGTAGAAATGCCTGAAGTCCGGGAGTTCCGAGGCTCAGTTCATAGAGAAAAATGAGAATGTTGGCAACAATTAAGACATAGGTGACAACTGGGGTGATTTGAATCGGATTTTCATCGTTTAAGGGAACCATTGTATTTTAGAAATCGCTAGACAATCGCGGACAACTCGAAGCGGTGGGTGAATGGTTGAGGTTAACCTTTGATTACCTTTCTCCGTCCTCAGTGGGACGTTCAACGGGACTCTCAAAGCTGATATTACCGTCAGGAGTGAGTTGGGGGCGAATCATTTGGGAACGGGGACGGATGAAGGGACGAACTGGAGGCGGTGTGGGAGGCATATTTCGTTGTTGATAGCCATAGCCGGCGGCGGGTTCGCTGTAACCATAGCCGTCACCGACTTGTTCGTTGCGGTGAAGGGGAGGAATGGGGGGTTCGTCTTGTTTGAGGAGTTCCCAGTTGGGTTGAGTCTGTTGCGGCTGGATGTCGTCTGTTGTGCTGTTGAGACTGGGGGGGGTGGCTTGGGAAAGGCCCTGACTAGCGGTTTGGATGATGGCTTT
>CAZXWM010000286.1:3901-5483 GCA_964644215.1 uncultured Phormidium sp. | reverse complement strand
GATCGCCTATATGCTAATTGGGACCAATGAATGGGCGGTGCGGCTTCCCTCGGCGTTG
Organism: uncultured Phormidium sp.; assembly: GCA_964644215.1. GTDB lineage: Bacteria > Cyanobacteriota > Cyanobacteriia > Cyanobacteriales > Geitlerinemataceae > Sodalinema. The sequence goes on along the minus strand of CAZXWM010000286.1, from coordinate 5,425 downwards.
TCGGCGATCGCCCTGATGGCAGCAACTTATATCACTCTCTGGCGGTTTGTTCCGCCGGCGTCGGGAAGTCGCCAGGGTTGGCTACTGCCTTGGGGTGCGGCTAGTTTGGGGGCGATCGCGATCGCCTTTAATCCTCAAACCTTTATTTGGGGACGCACGGGGGTCTCGGATATGCTTCTGTGTGCTTGTGTGGGGTTGTCTCTGTTGTCGTTTTTTTGGGGCTATGCGACGGAGGGACAAACCCAGAATCGGGCTTATCTGGGCTTTTTTATCTGGATGGGGTTGGCGGTTTTGGCGAAAGGGCCGGTGGGGATGGTGTTACCGGTGGGAATTATGGGTGGCTTTTTGCTGTATGGAGGAACTCTCAAAGCCGTTTGGCGAGAGATGCAACCGTTACGGGGTTGGCTGATTTTTCTGTTGATTACGGTTCCTTGGTATCTGTTGGTTTGGCAGGCTAATGGGGAAGCCTATATTGACAGTTTCTTTGGCTATCACAATGTGGAACGGTTCACGCGGGTGGTGAATCGTCATAGTGGTCCTTGGTATTTCTATTTTGGGGTGGTATTGCTGGGGTTTGCCCCTTGGTCCGCCTATCTGCCAGCGGCGATCGCCCGTTTGCGGGTTTGGCGACGCGGCTGGTGGTGTAATTTACCGCGTCAGGAGCAGTTGGGCGGTTTTGCCCTATTTTGGTTTGGGGGGGTGTTTGTCTTTTTTACGGTGGCGGTGACGAAACTGCCGAGTTATGTGTTGCCCTTAATTCCGGCGGCGGCGATTTTGGTGTCGCTGCTATTGAGTGAGGAGATGTTACATCGCCCGAGTCTGTCTCGTCGTTGGCTGTCGGCGAGTCATGGGGGGAGTTGGTTGCTGTGGCTGTTGATGGCGATCGCCCTGGCGGTGTTGCCGTTTATTATTGGCCCTGATCCGGTGGTCGATCGCATTGATTTGAAGATTTTTGAGTCGGGGTTGACGACTTGGGGGGCTGGGGTGATTGTGGCGATCGCCTCGGTGGTGGAAGCCTGTATGTTGACTCGTCGCCGGGGGGTGGCGATCGCCCAGGTGACAGGGTTTGCGCTCTTTTTGTTGTTCGTCGCTCATCCCATGTTTGGGCTTTTAGATGAGTTACGCCAACAACCAGTCCGGCAAATGGCGGATACGGCCAAGGCGGTGTATCAACCCGGCGATCGTCTTCTCTCGGTGGGGTTTGAAAAGCCTTCGATTGTCTTTTACACTCAGCAGCCAGTAACCTACGTTTCTCGTCCGTCATTGGGGCGAGAGGATTTACGCCAACAAGTTGAACAAGGGAACGTATCGGGGACAACGCTGGTATTTGCTGATCGCGAACGATTACCGATGTTGGGGTTACGAGAGGATCAGTATGATTTCCTCGATTCTAAACGCCGTTATCGTCTTGTCCGCGTCTATCACGATCGCCTCGACAAGTTTACGCACAAAGACTCGGATTAAAAAGAGGGCAACCACAAGGGATTGCCCCTACCTCGAACCGGGCAACCACAAGGGATTGCC
>CAZXWM010000286.1:0-3801 GCA_964644215.1 uncultured Phormidium sp. | reverse complement strand
GGGCAACCACAAGGGATTGCCCCTACCTCGAACCGGGCAACCACAAGGGATTGCCTCTTGCCTTTTGCCTCTTGCCTTTTGCCTTTTGCCTCTTGCCTTTTGCCTTTTGCCTCTTGCCTTTTGCCTCTTGCCTCAACTCCCTTGAACAACCATAACGGAACAGTCGGCATGATGAAGAACATAGTTACTCACACTGCCGAGGAGGACTTCTTTGAGACCTCGGTGCCCTCGTCGTCCGAGAACAATTAGGTCCGTTTCCCAGTTTTTGGCAACATCACAAATCCAAGAACCAGGGTCGCCAAATTTGGTTTCAGGCGTGACGTTTACTCCTTCAGCTTCAGCTTTTTCAACATAGTTTTTTAGGAGTTTTTCAACTCGCTCTGCTTCTTTTTTGAGATGGTCTTGTTGCATCTCAAACATCATTTTGCTGCTCGATAAATCAATGCCAATGCCGGTTCCCATTAGGGGGATAGATTCGCTGACGCGCTGCATGGTAGTGCAGTGAAAAATCATCAGTTCGGCTTTATCCTGCACGGCGGTATTGAGGGCGTGACGAAAAACTTTGGGTGCGGATTTAGAGTCATCAATCGCGACTAAAATTTTATGAAATGTCATGATTTTTAGTTGTATTTCAACAAGGGTATTTTGACTAATCTAGGGTTGAAAAAAGACAAAGTTTAGGCTTGCTTTTTTGGGGTTTTGTATAGAATTTGACTCTGAGTTTAAGCTATTTTTAGGCTATCATAGGTCACTGTTAACAACAGTGACTTGTATCAAAAATTTGCATTCTGGCTCTGTTTGAGTTGTCGTCGAGTCGGGTCATCGGGAGGGAGGAATCGGGTTAAGCCACTGGGGTTAACTGTCTCTCAAGACGTTGGGCGAGGGCGATAATATCGTCTTTGCGGGCGATCGCCTCCCGCCAATGTTGGGGAATCGCCTCATAGCCATAGTGCAAGCCGGCGAGGCCCCCGGTAATGGCGGCGACGGTATCCGTATCTCCTCCTAGGTTGATGGCTTGTAACACAGCCTCGGGGTAACTGTTGGTGTTGAGAAAACACCAGAGGGCGGCTTCTAAACTGTGAACCACATAGCCGGTTGAGGAAATGTCCTGAATGGGAAGTTGGGCGAGTTGGGGGCTGAGACGTTGGAAGTGCGATCGCTGCTGCTGAAAGGGGGCTTGCTCATAAAAGGGTTCTACGGCGGCTAAACCGGCGGTCACAGCGGCGTCAGGGGTTTGTCCTTGTAGGAGTTCTTTGGCGATGCTGATATACATTCCACAGGCCATTTGACTGCGTGGGTGAGCGTGGGTGATGGCGGAAACTTGATGGACTCGCCCTAGGAGTTCTGGGAAGGGGAGATGGTTGGCAAAATAAACCATGGGCAAAATCCGCATCAGAGAACCGTTCCCATTGCTACGTTCGCCGGTTCCGCCTGATTCTGTGGGGGGAAACCCCCGCAACAGTTGACTAATGGCTCGACTGGTGGCTCCCCCAACGTCAAAGACGTCGTTATAGGGAGTCCAGAGGGCTTCGGTGAACCAAAGACAAAAGTTCTTGGCGATGCGGTTCAAGTCAAAGCCGTCACAGAGAGCATCGGCTAAACAAAACGTTAAAGAACTGTCGTCAGACCAAGTTCCGGGGGGTTGGTTATAGGTTCCATAGCCTCGAATGTCGGTCACTGGGTCGTCTTGTCGTTCGGCTCGGGAGCTGAACTCGACGGGAACCCCGAGGGCGTCGGCGACACAGACACCCATTAAGCCAGCTAGAACAGGAGAGGGGTTAATCACAAACTTGACCAGATTTACGGGTTTACTCAAATAACACTCCCCTTATTTTAAGGGGTTGGCGGGACTCCGGCTGACGGCTTCGCTTGGGGGGCGATGTGAACGGCTTGCCAGATTGTTGAAAGTAAGTTTCAATAAAATAGAGTCGAAAATCCAGTATATCAACAGCGATCAGCAGCGCTTGTTCTGAGTTTTTGGTTATTTAGACTACCAAACACTCGGTACAGTGCCAAAATTTACCGTGTCATTGCTAGACAGTGATTTTGTGATAGATTGGGTGACTAGAGCTACAGTAATGAGAAGATATTTGAATTAAATTCAAAAAATTGAGAGAGGACTTCTAATGATGAAACGTCAACGTCAACGCCATCGGGGCGATAAAACGCCCCAGAGTTGGGGCTTTACCTTTGTCGGCGGCGGTAGCGATCGCCGGGATAGCCCCAACCCACAAGATCTATCCCGAAAAGACTCGGTGTTTGCCCTGAGTCAAGCCAGCGTCGGCGATCGCCTCTGGGTGGTGGACTTGCCCCCTGGGCTGGAGCCGAAAGGGTTACGCCTCGGGGATGAGGTGACGATCCTCAGTTGCACCGAGAGCGGTTCGGTGGTGTTATCGGTGAATGGTCAACAATTGGGATTTTGTGGCGATCGCAGCCAAGCCATTGGGGTCTCTCGCCAACCCCAATCCCTCAAACAACTGCGCCATCTCAAGGTCGGGGCGGCGGGACGCATTCTCGGCTATGACTGCCCCCATCGTGGCTATCGTAAACGCCTATTAGCCATGGGATTGACCCCAGGAACCGAATTTACCGTCACCCGCCATGCACCCCTCGGGGACCCGGTGGAAATCTGCGTGCGCGGCTTTAGTCTCAGTCTCCGCCAAGACGAAGCCTGTGCTCTTTTAGTCGAAGCTGTTGAGGAGTAATCACGATGACCCCCATTGCAACCCGTCAAGCCAAAATTGCCGCGATTGGCAATCCTAATTGTGGCAAAACGACCCTCTTTAACGCCCTCACGGGGGCAAATCAGGTGACCGGAAACTGGCCGGGTGTCACCGTTGAACGAGTCGAAGGAACCTATGTCCATGATGGTCAAACCTTGACGGTGGTGGATTTGCCGGGGGTTTACTCCCTCGATGCCGAAGATGCGGATACGGGCCTCGATGAAGTCATCGCGCGGGATTATCTCCTCTCGGGTGAGGCGGATTTAATTGCCAATATCGTTGATGCGTCTAATCTCGAACGCAATCTCTATCTGACGACGCAATTGATTGAAATGCGTCTGCCGATGGTGGTGGTGTTGAATATGGCCGATGTGGCGGAAGAACGGGGATTGGAGATTAAGGTTGAGGCCTTATCGCAACGCTTAGGTTGTCCGGTGGTGTCGGTGGTGGCCTCGAAATCTCTGGGAATGAGCGAGTTGCGGGGGGCGATTACGCAGGGGTTACAGTCGCCGCCGATTCCGCCGACGTTTGTGGCTTATCCGGCGGTGGTGGAGGATGCGATCGCCGCGATGTTGCCCCATTTAGAGGCCCAGGAGTCTCCGGTTGACCCCCGCTGGAGAGCGTTGCGGCTGTTGGAATACAATGATTTGACGCTTCCTCGTCCACCGCAGCAAGACCTCGATCGCCTGATTAGTGTTTGGCAAAAGCGGGTTCAGGATGTTCTGGGGGAAGATTTGGATATTGTGATTGCCGATGCCCGCTATGGCTTTATTCGTAATATCACCGATGTGGCGTTGCTGCGATCGCGCCAAGTTAGTACCAGTCTGACGCAAAAGATTGATAACGTGGTGCTGAACCGCTGGTTGGGGATTCCCCTGTTTTTGGCGGTGATGTATCTGATGTTCCTGTTCTCGATCAATGTCGGCAGTGTCTTGATTGATTTCTTTGATCTGCTGACTGGGGCGATTTTTGTCGATGGCTTCGCCAATGTCTTGGCGGGGTTTGGCAGTCCTGATTGGTTGATTGCGTTGTTGGCGAACGGGGCTGGTGGCGGTATTCAAACGGTGTCCACGTTTAT
>CAZXWM010000285.1:0-5492 GCA_964644215.1 uncultured Phormidium sp. | reverse complement strand
CTAAGACGGCAACTTTGAGATCCTGTTGATTACTGAGGATGTGATTGAGGAGGGTGGTTTTGCCGCTGCCGAGAAATCCCGTAATGATGGTCACCGGCATCCCCTGTTTGGGGAGGTTTATCGGGGTGTCAGGAGTCGTGAGCGGGTTAGACATAGTGAAACTAGGAAAGTGTGGGGAGCGAACCGTTGGGCCAAGGTGTGAGGAATGTCCCCAGAGGTACAGTTGGGGACATAGACTCGTCAAAAACGAGAATGATTCCTATTATACAGAAGAAGTGAGTTTTGTAACCGTACTGATCGTGTTATCTTTAGATCCTCTCGTTGGAAAAATCCCCGAAACCGTTGATATTACTATCATAGGTGCTGGTCCTCAGGCGTTGACCCTGGTCACTCATCTGTTGCAGAAAAAAGCCTCGTTGCGCGATCGCCTGGCGGTGTTCGATCGCACCGGAACCTGGATGGCCCAATGGAAACAGCAGTTTGCAGCCTTGGAAATTCCTCATTTGCGATCGCCGGCTGTTCATCATCCCGATCCCAATCCCTATGCACTACGGGCCTTCGCCACAAATCGCTCCTCAGAGTTATTCCCGCCTTATGATTTACCGGGAACTAATCTGTTTGAGGAGTTCTGTGAGGATGTGATTGAGCGTTGGGGGTTGAGTGATGGGGTAATTCAGTCCAGCATTACTGATATTGAGCCGATTGAGGTTGAGGGCCGCGATCGCTTCCGGCTGCATCTGCACAATCATTCCCCCATCCTGGCCCGTCGTGTCATCCTGGCGACCGGTGGCGGCCCCCCAAGACTGCCAGACTGGGTAGCCGAAATTCCCCCTGGCTATCCCCCGGAACGCTTACAACATTCGAGTCAGATTGATTTACGGCCGCTGCATCTGGGGGGAGAGGAGATTTTGATTATTGGCAGTGGATTAACCAGTGGTCATTTAGCCTTGGGGGCCGTTCGTCGTGGGGCCAGAGTGACGTTGATGGCCCGGCGACAGTTTTATGAGCGGTTGTTTGACGCTGATCCCGGTTGGTTGGGGCCAAAATATCTCAAAGGGTTTCAGGCTGAAGCAGATTGGGGGCGGCGATCGCAGGTGATTCAAGAAGCACGAAATGGCGGCTCCCTCACCCCCAAAGTTTTATTCAAATTGCGGCGGCTAGAACGAGAGGGACGGGTTCAGTTTTTGGAAAATTGTCAAATCACAAGCGCAACTTGGAATGAAGGGTTTTGGCATATTGACTGTGACCAACCTCAAGGGGTGTTACCTAGCTTTCACCGTCTCTGGCTGGCCACGGGAAGCGAGTTTGATATCAGCAAACATCCCTTATTAAAACAAGTACAGCAGAAGTATCCTTTAGAGACAGTGGCGGGACTTCCTCAATTGGATGACCATTTACGCTGGGGGAAATCACAACTGTTTTTGATGGGACCCGGAACAGCGTTACAGGTGGGGCCGGTGGCCCGAAATATCTATGGCGGGAAGTTGGCGAGTCAACGCATTGTTCCCGCTTTAACGAAGTCGAGTTTAACCAGAGTTGCTTAGGATAGGCTGTGTTAAGACAATGGCAGAAATCTCATCCTGTACAGCCAGGTCTGACTCCTTTTCTGTCTCCTCATCGCTTTGCGGTTCTACTTTCGGAAATAGCGTAATAGCAGATAACTCCCCACACCAAACAGCACCCCCAACCCTAAACTTACACCAAACGTCTGCCACGGTCCCGAGGTCTGTCCCGCCCAGGACCCCGCCGCTGCTGAGGAGACCCCAATTCCTAAACCCGCGCCACCGACTAAGTTTTCAATATTACGATCGCGCTCCCCCTGAGCCGCCGCCACCAGCACCTGAAGCGTCTTAATATGCTGTTCTCGCACCCGTAAACCTGGACTTAAACTCTCAATATCCTGCTGTATTTGTTCCTGATAATAAACCGCTTGCTTTCCGGCAAAATCAGACCAATGCTGAACATCGGTTTTGAACGGATAGTCAGCACAGAGTTGTTCGAGCCGTTGCGATCGCTTCTCATAAGCCCGAAGATTCGTTTTTAACGTTTGCAGTTGCAGAGATAACCCCTCTAGCCCTCGTGTATGTCGGTCTAGCTTTTGCATATTGTCATACAAAACCTGACGCAGTTGAGAAAAATCTCCCTTTAGAGCTGTCGATTCAGTTAAATCAATTTGGCTGACTGGGATAACTTCTTCCGTCAACGGAAAAAACGTTTCTTGACTGAGAATCTGCTTAACTTTACCCCCTTGCTCATAACTCCAGCGGATTTTATGTTGATAATAAAATAACCGCTGTAGCTCATAATAAAAATTGCTAACCGCTTCCATTGTCTGCGAATTTTTTGCCAAACAAACCCATAAATACTCGCCATTGGCTAGAACCGCAGACCGCAAAACATTTCCTAAAAAAACTCCCTCACTGTCCCATTTTTGAACCTTCCAGAGTTTAGCAATTTCCTGAAATGCCCGGTCTAACCCCGACTCCTGAGACTCTCCAGGATGGTCATCTTGCCATTGACTCAGCACCAGCCAAGTTTGACCAATTGAGCCTTGAATCGCGCCGAGATGTTGCTTTAGTTGCTCCAACACCGCCATAGACTGGGGTTTCTTCTCCTCGCGCACCGCCCCATAGAGCAACAATCCTTGACTGTCTCCCAAGGGCTTGACTTCAAAAATGGCATCCCAATCTTTCCCCACATAATCATAGGACGGAAATTCAGAGGACTGAGACTCAGCGATTTGACCCGGATGAGCCTGTTTCCAGTCAGTCCAACTCGGGGGCATCACGTCAGGAGGACGATGGTAACTGAAGCAAAATAAATGGGGATAAATTAAACTAGCCATCCTGTAATTCCCATTGCCCAATCTAACGGATCTTGTTTGGAGTTTTGGAACTCTTTTTGAGCCTTATCCCGAGGATTGGGGTCATTCAAAATGTCCCCTAGAATCTCATCAGCGGACAGAGAGACATTCGTATCTTCATCTTTAGCCGCATCGTCAGAGTCTTGGGAAGACGACTGAGAACGGATGATTTTATTACGTTCTTTTACCGTGTAGCCTTGCTGAAGCTGATCCAAAAACCCATCAAAACGCTGCCAAAAGGGGAGATTTGGCTCCGCTTGGCTCACTTCATCCAAAACCTTATCGGTCTGGGTTAGGAGTTCTGGGCTGATTGGGGGGAGAGACTCGTTGGGGGGAGTGGCCACAATCGCCGCCAGGAAAGCGGTTAGGGCGTAGTTGGCTGTCGTCATATTCGTTGGGGTATATCTATGGGGGATATCTATCTCTATCATCGACTAAATCATGGGCTAACTTGCTGGGAAATCGCGGTGGCTAGAACCGTGCGCGAACAATCATGACTCAACGCCTAACTGAGTGAGGATGAAGCCGGCCCAGTGGTAGGGATGACGATAGGGAATCGTCTCGGGAGGATGGTTTTGGGGAGACTTGCGGATGGTTCGGGCGCGACTTTTCAGCCACTTGCGAGAAGAAAAGGGGAGATTACGAGCAACGGCCTGATCATACCACCGAGCTAGATGCCACCAGGTGAGGGTTCTTAACTGGGTTTGGGCGTGCTGGAGTGCGGCTGTGGGTTGGAGTTGTTCTCGGTAATGGCGGAAAAATTCCACGATGAAAATCATGCTAGAGACTTCGCTAACAGTCCAGAGGGTACTGAGAACAGCTCCAGTTCCTTTGTTCAGGAAGACGGCGGGGAACCCAACAAATTCATTGATGAACTCTCCCCAGTTGCTGATTCCGGTTTCGCAGGCGGCGAGACAGACGAAGGGATATTGAGCGGAGTCGAGAGCGTCGAGTTCCGCGAGGGTGAAGGGTTTATCGTTAGCGAGGTAGAGGGCGGATTGCTCGGGAGTGCGGCTGTCGTGTTCTCCATGACCGCTGAAGTAGAAGCAGGAGGCGGGGGTTTGTAGCCGTTGGCGGAAGTTCTCGGGGGTGACGGCTGCGTCGGTGAGGGGTTGGGCTTGGGGATAGAGTCGCTCGATGAGCTGTGTTTCCAGGCGAGCGTATTCTAGGGGTTGCTGGCTGCTGGGATAGCCGATGAGGATGGGAGGGTGCGCTGAGGCTGAGGCTGAGGCTGGGGCGGAGGAACGGAGGCTGAGATTGGGACGGTAGGAGATGGTTCGGGATTGAGTTGAGGAGGGGCTAGGGGTGAAGCAGGAATGGAGCGGTAATTGATGCAGGTCGCGGTGGGGGATGAGGATGAGGGAGTCGTTGGGGTCGAGTTGCTCCTCGATTTGGCGGATTTTGAGGATCTGTTTGAGGTGGTTGAGCCGTTGGGGGAGTTGTTGTCGCCAGGAGGAGGGAGAGGCTGGCTCGGCTGAGGGGTCTGTGGGTTTGGTTTTACGCTGTTGTTGGTAGAGTTGGCTGTAGGATTTTAGCCATTGGCTGAAGTTGGTTTGGGCTTGGGTTTGGGGGTCGCCGGGAGGGTCGCAGGGAAGGGTGAAGATGTGGGGGTCTTGGTGGGGACGCAGTAGGAAGGTGGTGATTTGGGCGGGGCTGAGGTGCCAATAGAGGATGGCCGTCTGGGGAGGGAGTTGGTTGATTTGGCCGGCTAAGTCTGGCGGGGGTTGGGGGTCAGCGTCGTTGGTTCCGAGCCATTGCAGAGCCAGGGTTTTCCAGGTTTCGGCTTCTCGGAGGGCGGCCCAGGGTTGGTTTTGCTGGATGAGGCGATCGACGTTTAAGTAGTAAAGGTCAAAGAATTGTTGCCGCAGCAGTTTGCGATATTGGGGGTCAGCCGTTTGCAGGAGGCGCTCCAGCCGTTGGATGGCGTTGAGGGTGAGGTCGTTGGCGGCGTCCCATTCTCCCAGGGCGCGATTGGCTTTGATCCAATCTCGGAGAATTTTGAGGGTGTCGCTGCTATAGAGGGGGTTGGCTTGGATGAGGTCGTAGGCGCTGGCGTAGTGGCGATTGGCCTGCCGATAGAGGGACGATTGACGTGAATTTCTGGCCTGTTGAGCATGAGCGCGACCGGTTTGCCAGTGCAAGATGGCACAGCCGAGGGAGTCGCGCTGGGGGTCGAGGTGGCTTAGGCCGCTGTGGTAGTTATCTAGGGCGGCGCGGTAGCTGGAGTGGAATAAGAGGGCTTGACCCCGCATTGCCCAGGCTTGCCACAAGTCCGGTTGTAAGGCAAGGGCCTGGTCATAGTCGGCGATCGCCCTCTCATACTCTTTCAGGTCATAGTAGGCATTGCCGCGATTGTTGTAGGCAGTAACATAGTCGGGGTCAAGCTTGATGGCTTGGTTGAAGTCGGCGATCGCCCTCTCATACTCTTTCAGGTCAGAGTAGGCAAGACCGCGACCGTTGTAGGCATAAACAAAGTCGGAGTCAAGCTTGATGGCTTGGTCGTAATCGGCGATCGCCCTCTCATACTCTTTCAGGCCAGAGTAAGCATTGCCGCGATTGTTGTAGGCATCAACCAAGTCGGAGTCAAGCTTGATGGCTTGGTTGTAATCGGCGATCGCCCTCTCATACT
>CAZXWM010000284.1:0-5504 GCA_964644215.1 uncultured Phormidium sp. | reverse complement strand
CCCTTCCAAGCCTGACGCTGTAAGCTTTCCACCTCTTTTCAGCAAGCCCTACTTAGTTCTAATACTTGAAACTACCGTATTTATACGCAAGTAAATTTAGGGCTTCAAAGAAAGTGGGGAAATTGCTGAGAAGAATGACAGATATTCAAATAACCTCAGTAAATCTAAGTGTATTTACTGAGGTCTGTTCTGGGATGGATTTCGGATGGGTTACATCTGTCGAATTGGCTCTGAGAGGGCCGGTTAGAGGTTCTGAATGGCTTTAATGGCGTCTTCGAGGGCGATCGCCACCTGAGTCCAATGAGTTCCTCCTTGGCAAAAGACTACGTAAGGATCACGGAGAGGGCCATCAGCGGAAAATTCCGAGGTACTGCCATCAATAAAGGTTCCCCCGGCCATCACCAGAGGCGTCTCATAGCCAGGCATTTCAGCGGGAACCGGGTCGAGATAGGAATCAATAGGAGAGTTGCGTTGGATGGCGCGACAGAAGGCGATGAGTTTTTCTGGACTGCCCAGGGCGATCGCCTGAATGATATCGTGGCGAGGCTCATGGGGCAGGGGTTTCACGCAATAGCCCAACTCATGAAAGGCTTGTGACAGTAAATAGGTTCCTTTAAGGGCTTCCCCAACCATCTGAGGAGCCAGGTAGAATCCTTGATAGAGAAGACGGTTCTGCTCAAAGGTCGCTCCCCCTTCACAGCCAATACCAGGGGCCGTCAGACGACAAGCGGCTTGTTCAACCAACGCAGCTCGTCCGGCCACATACCCTCCCGCCGTGACGAGGGTTCCGCCAGGATTTTTAATCAATGAGCCGGCCATCAAGTCGGCCCCGACGGCTGTGGGTTCACGGGTATCGACAAATTCCCCATAGCAGTTATCGACAAAACAGACCGTCTGAGGATTTTGCTGTTTCACCTGCTCGATGATTTTTTCGATATCATCGAGAGACAGGCTGTCACGCCAGGCATATCCACAGGAGCGTTGGATTAACACCAAACGCGTTTCTGGCTTTATAGCCGTCACTAATCCGTCCCAGTCTAGAGTTCCATCGTCCGTAAGAGGCAAAACCCGATACTTTACTCCCCACTCCGCCAACGAGCCTTGACCCGAACCGCGCACCCCAATCACTTCCTCAAGTGTGTCATAGGGCGTTCCGGCGATCGCCAGCATCTCGTCCCCCGGTCGCAGAACGCCGTACAAGGCACAGGCGATCGCATGGGTTCCCGAAACCATCTGCACTCTCACCAGAGCGGCTTCGGCCCCCATCACTTCGGCAAAGACGCGATCAAACGTGTCACGGCCGAGATCATCATGTCCATATCCCGACACACTCGCAAAATGTCGCACACCGACGCGATGATTTTGGTAGGCTGTTAAGACCCGTCGTAGATTCTCCTGAACGCGATCGTCTATGGCCGCAAAGGGGCCGTCGAGGCTTCTCCGGAGCTTTGTTAAATCAATCTTAAGATTCATGAGTTTTGAGCCAGGTTAGAGTAAAGGAGATACAAGAAAATCTAGTTTAGCTCTTTGTACCGATATTCTGATACAATCCAACAGGTCGTCCTGAAAAGGAAACAAACATTACGAGGTTAATGCATGACAGTTGCAACACCCCAAAAACTTTCACTGAATTGGTTTGCGGTTATTTGGATCGCCACCATTCACTTATTAGCGTGCTTAGCGTTTTTCCCGAGCACCTTCACCTGGGCTGGTGTTGGCGTAGCCCTGTTTTTACACTGGGTCACAGGTGCCTTGGGCGTCACCATGGGATGGCATCGTCTCATCAGCCACCGCAGTTTTGAAGCCCCCAAATGGCTCGAACATTTCCTAATGTTCTGTGGAACCCTCTCATGTCAAGCGGGTCCCTTGGACTGGGTTGGTATGCACCGCATTCATCATAAATACTCCGATACCCCTGCCGACCCCCATGATTCCAACAAAGGCTTTTGGTGGAGTCATGTCGGCTGGATGTTCTTCGAGATTCCTGCCAAGGCAGAAGCCTCTAAAATGGTCAAAGATATCGAAGATGATCCCGTTTATCAATTTTGCCAAAAATTCTTTATCCCGATTCAGTTTGCCCTGGGATTACTCCTGTATTTCCTCGGCGATTACTTTGTCGGAAATGGGATTTCCTTCGTCGTTTGGGGCGTTTTTGTCCGCATGGTCGCCATGTTCCACTGCACCTGGTTCGTCAACAGTGCCACCCATAAGTTTGGCTATCGTACCTACGAATCTGGTGATGATTCCCGTAACTGCTGGTGGGTTGCCCTCGTCACCTACGGTGAAGGCTGGCACAATAATCATCATGCCTTCCAATACTCCGCTCGCCATGGCTTGAAATGGTGGGAAATTGATGTCACCTGGATGATGATTAGTGTCTTAAAAGCGCTTGGCTTGGCTAAGAAAGTCAAAATGCCTCCCAAAAATCCACAGACGATTTCGAGTTGACCTGTTCGGATCGCTCTAGCCATTTTTAAGCGTAAGAACCCGGTTTCCCTAGAAAGCCGGGTTTTTTGTGGTCTCAGTTCTGGGGTTGACTCGGTATCTTGAGCGGCGGACCAAAAATGAGGTCAACAATCATGCCAACAATTTCAAGAAAGGGGTTGCTTTGTTGGATTATTAGGGCTATGATGGAAGGATATGAGGGCATGTAGCTCAGTAGGATAGAGCATCAGATTCCGGTTCTGAGGGTCGGGGGTTCGAATCCCTCCATGCTCGTTGCCCAAAAAGCCGCTTAGGAGTTAACCTCCTAGGCGGCTTTTGTGATTGTTGGTTGGCTTGGGCCATCAACCGCTAACGAAAACGGGTTAAGGCCACGCGATAGCGTTGTTTCTTGGTGATGGAGACTTCCCCCACTTGCAAGCGTCCCTTACCCCGGATGGCAATTAAATCGCCGGAACTGACGCTATAACTTGGCTGGGTGATGTCTTTCCAGTTGACACGGACATCGCCACCGCTGATCAGGCCCGCCATTTTACTGCGAGACATCCCAAATCCCGCCGAGGCGATCGCATCTAACCGCAGTGAGGCTTCGACGGTGGTCATTTGCTTGGTTTTCGGCGGTTGTACCCGTAACTCATTTAACTCAATGGCCCGAGTTTTCACGGGAACCGATCGCACCTGGGTTAAATTCAACTCCAGGAACTCCAGCAACTCCGGAACCACTAGCACCTGAGCGCCTCGTTCCCCCAAAACCAAAATATCGCCGGTTTTCTCCCGCACCAGTCCCGTTCCCAGCATCGACCCCAAAAAGTCGCGATGGCTGGCGGTATCAAACAGGAAGTTTCCCGCCACCTCCAGGGCCGCTACCTGCACCTGGCCGACATCTAGGGGCAAATCCGAGCGGGCGATCGCCAACCGCTGCCGTTCCGCTTGAGGATAGCCCCCCCAGGCAACCATTTGTAGCTCTGTTAGCTTCTCAAACAGCCCCTGCGCCTCGAATAACTCCGGTGGCGACAGAAAATTCGTTTGACTGATTTCCCAGGTGCGTAGAGCCTCCTCAGCCCGGTCTAAAATTTTGGCTAAGGTCTCGCGGTGTTCAACGGCTTTGAGGAGTTCATCTTTGGGCAACATAGAGAGTTAATATCAATCGTGAATTGGCAGAAATCGCCAGATTATCCTGTGTTAAGCGGCGTTTAACGCTTGCTTTGCAGGGTTTGTAGACTCAGAGGACGAGCGCGGCGAACAATGGGAAGCACATCAGCCAGTTGGAAGCGAGAGCCTTCGATGACGAGGAGATATTCGCCCCGGTTGAGGCGATCGCGATAGGTTTGCGAGTCGCCAAAACTCAAAACGGCACCTAACCCCCCGCTGGCCAAAAGCGCCCCCAAACTGCCACTAATGGCTCCCAAGAAGCCACCAATCACCTGATTTCCCGTGACACCGGCCCAGGGAAAAGTTTGTAACCCCGTAATGGCGTTAAAAGTAACACCGCCAAAAAAGCCAAAGGGAATCAGCCAGGTCATCATGCGGAAGGCTCGCTGCTTGGCGTTTTCATTGGGATCGTCGAGGTCAAAATCCTGCTCAGTTTGATACCCCGTCCCAAAAATTCTTAGGTTTTCCTGAGGAAACCCCGCTTTTTCCAGGTCAGTGTAGACAGTTTCAGCTTGAATGCGATCGCCGACAACAGCAACTAAATACTCCATGAGTGTTTCACTCTCTCTCCGTCTAAGTATGGGGTCTATCCTTAGCGTACCAGGTTGTCCGAAGGCGATCGCCCAGACCGCAGAGACCAAGAACAAGCGGTTGCAGGCGGGTTCCCCGAAGAGAACCGTTTTGCAACCGCTCGAATGCAACTGAAACAAGAGATCAGACAAGATGCAACAGGCAAAATGACCCACCCCTATCGTCAGCTTAACCCGTTGACCTTAATAGGTTTCAACGTGCCAGCGATGGTCTTTCTTGAGTTGCTTGCGGTAATCATCCCAATCAACGCCTTGTTTCGAGGCGGCTGACGACATCCCTTCATCAATGCCGCCTTCCATGCCTTTAAGACCACAGATATAACTGTGAGTATTGGGCTGTTGAACCAAATCCCAAACCTTCTCGGCATTTTCCTGAATCCGGTGTTGCAGATACATTTTGCCACCTTCGGCGTTTTTCTGCTCCCGGCTAATGGCATAGGTCAACTCAAACTGATCAGGATATTCCGCCTGCAACTGTTCGAGTTCCTCTTTGTAGAGAATGTTGGCCGTGTAGGGAATCCCGAAGATTAACCAGGCTTTGCCTTTGAATTTGTAATCTTCGTGTTCTTCCTTGAACATACGCCAGAGGAAAGCTCGGAACGGGGCAATCCCAGTCCCAGTCGCCATCATGATGACGTTAGCATGTTCGTCGTCGGGAAGCAGCATATCTTTCCCGACGGGGCCAGTAATGCTGACATCATCGCCCTCTTTCAAGTCACAGAGGAACTTAGAACAGACCCCATACACGGTTTCACCGGTTTCAGGATGTTGATATTCCAACTCCCGCACCGAGAGGGACACGGTTTTGTCATCCCCATCATCGCCGTGACGAGTCGAGGCGATGGAGTATAGACGCAGCTTCTGGGGTTTCCCTTTCTCATCTTTCCCAGGGGGGATGATGCCGATGCTTTGACCTTCGAGGTATTCGAGGTCTCCGCCGGAGATGTCAAATTTAAGATGTTGAACCCGTCCCGAACCCCCTTCGCGGACCAAGTCCTCGTTGCTTAGGCACTTGCCGATGAATGGGTTTTTCGGGCGGTAAATGTTGACGGGAACTTTCTTTTTTGCGGAGGCTTTAGCCGAGGTTTTCCCTTTGGCTTCTCCTTTGGTTTCCGGTTTGGTTTGAGTCATGGGTTTGCTCGCTTCTGCGGGTTTGGACTCCTGGGTGCTAGACCCATTGGCAGAGGCGGCTTGGTTATTCCAGTCTTCACCGGTGAGGGGGCGGATGTTGACGATTTTGCCACCGAGGCGAGTGATGCGCTGCATCTCCTCGTTCATGCGGTTGTAGGGGACGGTCATGGTTTGTGTCCCACTACGGCG
>CAZXWM010000283.1:0-5518 GCA_964644215.1 uncultured Phormidium sp. | reverse complement strand
GTTCTCGACGTTCGCCTAGAAGCTGGGCTTGTTTGTGTGACCTGTGGACTAGCACAGTTCCAGGTTAGCACCGACACCCCCACCTCGCCCAAGGCAGGTGGGGTGAGCTTCATTGGGTCAATTCCTGGAGTTGAGGTTCTGTATCGGACAGAACCTCGTTTTTGCGTGCTTGATGCCCACCATGAGACTGAGGGGACTTACTCTTCGTCGTCTTCGTCCTCGTCTTTGACTGGATAGACAAAGCCACGAGAGCGCCCCGTCAGCACAGACTTACCCAACGATAGGGCTTTTTCTGCTTCGAGGGATGCTTTTCGCTTCCAAACGGCATGACGCTGATTGCGCTTGGCTTTGGAGGTTTTCTTCTTAGGGACTGCCATAACGGTAACTGTCTTGATGTTTAAACGGTTGCCAAACCTTTCTATCGTAAAGCATAATGACCCTTTCGGATGAAGTAATTTTCGCTGCTCTGATAGGACGGTTTCCTAGCCCTCACCAACTACCTGCTACCTGTTACCTGCTATAGTGGCTCATCCTTCTGCATCTCAGCCCCCCAGAGAAGCGGCTCTATCCCTCGACCGAGTTGCCTTTACCTATGCGAATGTCCCCTCCGTCCTCAAGGAGATTAGCCTGACGATTGAGTCTGGGGAGCGGGTGGGAATCATTGGCCCCAACGGTGCTGGAAAAACGACCTTATTTCTGACCATCTGTGGCGTCTTGCGTCCGAGTTCAGGAGCGGTGAGTGTATTCGGAAAACCTGTCATTCCTGGACAATTTCGCCCGGATGTGGGGTTAGTCTTTCAAAACCCCAACGATCAACTGTTTTCGCCGTCGGTTTGGGATGATGTGGCCTTTGGTGTCGAGAATCTCGGCTATAGCGATGTTGAAGTAGCCCGTCAAGTCCATGAGACCTTAGAGCAATTGGGGATTCTTGACTATCGCGATCGCCCCCCCCATCATCTCTCTGGGGGACAAAAACGAATGGTCGCGATCGCCGGAGTGTTGGCCATGAAACCGGATCTGATCCTCTACGACGAACCTAGTGCCAACTTAGATTTGCGATCGCGCCGTCGTCTAATCGAGTTTCTGCAACAGTCCCCACAAACCCTGCTCGTGGCCAGCCACGATCTCGACTTAATCCTAGAACTGTGCGATCGCGTCCTCGTCTTAGATAACGGCCACCTCGTCGCCGATGGTTCCCCGGCCGAGATTCTCAGCGATCGCCACCTCATGGAGTCTCACGGCCTCGAAACCCCCTCCGGAAATCCCCGCAAACGGGGCGATCGGAGTGATTTATTTTAATCCCGACAAAAAACATCGGGATTGTTTGACGAGACTTGACCGCCATGTTACGATTTCGGTTCAGGTTGAGTTAAGACAAGTAGAGACCCCCCATGACCCAAGCCATTGAACGCCTCAAACAAGCTTCCACCGCCGCTTTCACCGGACTAAAATGCAAAGAATGCGGCGCCGAGTACGAAGCCACCGCCAAACACGTCTGTGAGGAGTGCTTTGGGCCGCTGGAAGTGAAATATGACTATGATGTTTTGCGCCAAACCGTCAGCCGCGACACCATCGAAGCTGGCCCTCACTCCATTTGGCGTTACAAACCCTTCCTACCTGTAGCCACAGACACCCCCATTGACGTGGGAACGGGAATGACACCGTTGGTTGAAGCACACCGTTTGGCCCGTCGCTTGGGATTGAAAAAGCTTTATATTAAAAACGATGCCGTCAATATGCCCACCCTGAGTTTCAAAGATCGGGTGGTCTCGGTGGCCTTGACTCGCGCTCGTGAACTGGGGTTCTCTACCGTATCTTGTGCCAGTACCGGCAACCTGGCTAACTCCACAGCGGCGATCGCCGCCCACGCCGGTCTCGATTGCTGTGTCTTTATCCCCGCCGACCTAGAAGCCGGTAAAATTCTCGGAACCCTGATCTATAACCCGACTCTGATGGCCGTCAAAGGCAACTACGATCAAGTGAACCGCCTTTGTTCAGAAGTGGCTAATACCCAAGGTTGGGGATTTGTCAATATCAACCTGCGTCCCTACTATTCCGAAGGCTCAAAAACCCTAGGCTTTGAAGTCGCCGAACAACTCGCCGGGCAACTGCCGGATCATATTGTTGCACCTCTAGCATCGGGTTCCTTGTTTACCAAGATTTATAAAGGATTCCGCGAATTTGTCGAAGTTGGCTTAGTCGAAGACAAAGAGGTTCGTTTCAGTGGCGCCCAAGCTGAAGGCTGTTCTCCCATCGCCAGCGCCTATAAAGAAAACCGAGACTTCATCGCCCCGGTTAAACCCAACACCATTGCCAAATCCATCGCCATCGGCAATCCAGCCGATGGAATCTACGCCGTCGATATTGCCAAACAAACCAACGGCACCATTGAATCCGTCACCGATGCCGAAATCATCGACGGGATGAAGCTATTAGCAGAAACCGAAGGCATTTTCACCGAAACCGCCGGCGGAACCACCATCGCCACCCTGAAAAAATTGGTCGAAGCGGGCAAAATTGACCCCGATGAAGTGACAGTGGTTTATATCACCGGGAATGGCTTGAAAACCCAAGAGGCGGTTCAAGGCTATATTGGTGAACCACTCACCATTGAGCCAAAACTGGATTCCTTTGAGCGGGCGTTGGAGCGTTCTCATACTCTCAATCGTCTGGAGTGGCAGCAAGTTTTAGTCTAGTTTTGTGGTTTTTTCCGTTGTTTTGAGTTATTTTGAGTCGCCATGTCTGTTACCGTTCTTATTCCCACGCCCCTGCAAAAGTTCACCGGCGATCGCGCCAAACTCGACTGTGATGCCGGCAGTATTTCTGAGTTAATTGATGCCCTTGAAGGCTCTTGTCCGGGGATTAAAGCCCGTCTGTGTGATGAACAGGGCAAACCCCGTCGCTTCCTCAATTTCTATGTGAATAGCGAGGATATCCGCTTTCTGGACAACACTGACACCACGCTTAATGATGGTGATGAAGTGAGCATTGTTCCGGCAGTGGCTGGAGGTTGAGAGGTCGTGAATCTTTGACGTTGAGATGTTGACAAAAAATCGGGGTGTACTGTTGTGAGTACACCCCGATTTTTAATGAGTTAAGCCAACGGTTAACAATCTTGGCAATTAAGCGGGAATGGCCGTTTCTTCTAAAAGGCCGTCGTAGATTTGCGTCAGATGTTGGGCCACCCCTTCCCAACTGAACTCGTCTAAAACCCGTTGGCGAGACGCTTGGCCGAGTTGATCGCGCCATTGGGGATGCGAGAGGATGCGATCGCAGGCGGCGGCGAAGGCCGCTTCATCCTTAGCGGGGGCCAACAAACCCGTTTGCTCGTGAATGACCGAGTATTGTAGCCCCCCCACAGCACTGGCGACGATAGGAGTGCCGCAGGCCATGGCTTCAATCGCCACTAAGCCAAACGGTTCATAGTGACTCGGAACCACACAGACATCCGCCGCTGCATAGTAAGCACTCATCAAGTCATCGTCGATGCGGCCTGGGAACTCAACCTGGCCATCCAGGCCGAGTTCTCGGGTTAAAGCCACGAGGCGATCGCGTTCATCACCATCTTGATGGCCCGATCGCGCCCCACCGCCGATCACCACCTTAAAATTAGGATCATGGCGGAACTGCGATCGCCCAGCAGCCCGAATCAGGGTTTCAATCCCCTTACGAGTATCAAAGCGTCCCACATAAAAGAGACGTTTTTGTTGCGGGGGAATCCCCAGTAACTGCCGCGCCGCCAGGCGAGAAATAGAACCAAACCGATGCACATCCGTACCACAGGGAACCACCTGGATATTAGCCAAGGGAGTCACCCGCCGCATATCCTCGACTTCCTGAGGACTCGTCGCGATGACACAATCGGCCGTTTCAATGCAACGCTTTTCAGTAGCCAAACGGGTTTGGGCAATAGCGGGAATATCTTGCACTGAGCGATATTTCACCGAACCGAGAGAATGATGCGTATGAATTTGGGCTAGGGATTGAGTCTGTCTCAGTTGCAATCCCACCCAGGCCGAGAGCCAGTAGTTGGTGTGAACCAGGTGATAGTGTCGACCTGAATCCCGTTGATAGTGATGGAACGCCTGAACAAACTCAGGCAGATAATCAAAAATCAGATCCCGATGAATAAAGCGTTCTGCCCCCGCCCTGAGGCGAATCGTGCGACAGTGGGGTCCATGTTGGATAACATCTGCTTGGCTGGGGTTCGTGCGGCGGGTGAACATATCTACCTGCCAGCCTAAACTGGCTAAAGCTTCGCCGACATGACGCACATAGACATTTTGTCCTCCAGCTTCTTCCTTACCAATTTCGATCGCCGGATCGCCATGAACCGAGATTAAGGCAATAGACTGTAGAGAAGCCATAGATGGAATTCCTTGTAAAACGCGACAGCAACTCAACCTTCAATTGAGAGTCAGAGGACTGTTGCTGAGAACATGACTCTGGATGATGAATGAGGTTAAGTTTAAAAGTGAGAGTGAGACTTAGAGGTGAACATCAGTCATTCAGGGTCAATCCTAGAGAGAGTTTAGCTTGGGCGATCGCCACCGGGGCGATCGCACCATCAAGCCCACTGATTCTAGCATTTGCCGCCCCGGTAAACTGTTTTCAGAGAACCACCGAGAAAAGTGGCACCGTTTCTCCTTAAGACTCAACCAAGGCCAGAACCCGTCCCGTCAAACTAAAGGGACGAACCTCCGAGATTTCCACAGCCACAGTTTTCCCTTTCAACGCCTCTAAACTTCCCTCAAAGAACGTTAAGCGATTGCCCCGAGTCCGTCCCATGACTTGAGTGGGATCTTTCGGGTTTTGTTCCTCAACTAACACCTCCTCAATGCGGTTAGCGTAGCGTTGAGACCGTTCAGCGGCTTTGAGACTCACCAAATGATTCAGCCGTTGCAGACGGTCTTGTTTCACCTCATCACTGAGTTGATTCTGCCAATGAGCCGCCGGGGTTCCCGGCCGAGGAGAGTAGGCGGCCGTGTTGAGGATATCAAAACCAATATCGGCCGTTAAATCCAGAGTTTTTTGGAACTGTGCCTCGGTTTCGCCGGGGAAGCCGACAATCGCATCAGCACTAATCGCCGCATCAGGCATATACTGGCGGATTTTGTCGATAATGCGGCGATATTTCTCGTGAGTATAGCCCCGGGCCATGGCCTTAAGAATGTCATTATCCCCCGATTGGAACGGAATATGGAAATGTTCGCAGACTTTAGGGAGTTCCTGACAGGCGCGAATCAGCCGTTCCGTGAAGTAGCGGGGGTGACTCGTCGCGAAGCGGATGCGTTCGATTCCCGGCACATCATGGACGAAATATAACAAATCCGTCAGCGTATGCAGATGTCGTCCTTGAGGGGTGCTACCGGGCAAATCTCGTCCATAGGCATCGATATTTTGCCCCAGGAGGGTGACTTCCTTATAGCCTTGTCGTCCGAGTTCCTCCATTTCGGCGCGGATGGCTTCAGGAGTCCGCGATTGTTCCACGCCGCGCACATTGGGAACCACGCAATAG
>CAZXWM010000282.1:0-5563 GCA_964644215.1 uncultured Phormidium sp. | reverse complement strand
CCAGAAATCGCCGTCGCCAAAATCCGAGATGACGCACCCCTCGACAAAGTTTGTCTCATCGGTTGCGGCGTCACCACCGGCGTTGGGGCCGTCATCAACACCGCCAAAGTCGAACCGGGGTCAAATGTCGTCGTCTTCGGCTTAGGGGGAATTGGCCTGAACGTGATTCAGGGTGCCCGTCTCGTTGGGGCCAACCAAATCATTGGCGTAGACCTCAACCCTGCCAAACGACCCCTGGCCGAGACATTTGGCATGACCCATTTTATTAACCCCAACGATGTCGACGACGTGGTGGCCGCCATTATCGACCTCACCGACGGCGGGGCCGACTATAGCTTTGAATGTATTGGCAACGTCAAAGTCATGCGTCAGGCCCTCGAATGCTGTCATAAAGGCTGGGGAGAATCCGTGATTATCGGCGTCGCCGGGGCCGGCCAAGAAATTAGTACCCGTCCCTTCCAACTGGTGACTGGTCGCGTTTGGCGGGGAACCGCCTTTGGGGGGGCCAAAGGTCGCCGGGATGTACCGAAAATTGTCGATTGGTACATGGATGGCAAAATCGATATCGACAGTCTCGTCACCAACGTCATCCCCATCAACCGCATTAACGAGGCCTTCGACCTGATGCACGCTGGGGAGGCCATTCGTACCGTCGTCACCTTCGGTGAATCATGACTCTAACTCTGAGGAAAGACCGTCGTTCCTTTGGCGGAAGCACTCAGTTTTGTACCAAAATAAGCTTATTTTGATTATTTTTTATTTGATAACTTCAACGTTTGAATGAGGAGACCGTGGCGGGGACTGAGGAGGAGGCTAAGAAAGAAGAACCCAGTAATAACAAGAACGATCGCAGGACCCGAGGGAAGATTATAGTAGTAACTCAGGTACATTCCCGCAATGCTAGAGATGATACTGAGACCGGACCCAAGCAGCATGACATGGTGAAGTCGAGGAACCAGTAGGTAGGCGGTAGCACCTGGGGTGATGAGGAGGGAAATGACGAGGATGACACCGACGGCTTTGAGGCTGGCGACGACGGTGAGGGCGATGAGTACCATTAAGCCGAAGTTGAGGGCGTTTGTGGGCAATCCGGCGGCTTGTGCGCCCTGGGGGTCAAAGCTATAAAAGAGTAATTCTTTGTAGAGTGCAAGGATGGTGATGATAATAAAAATAGTAATTAAGGCTGTGTCTCGGACGTCGCTAGCACTCACGGCTAATATGTTGCCAAATAAAAAGTGCATAAGGTCGATTTTGGTATCCTTTTGAATCATCGTGATCAAGGTAATACCTAGGGCGAAAAAAGCGGAGAAAATAATGCCCATGGCTGCATCTTCTTTGATGGGCGATCGCGTGTGAATCCAAGTAATTAAAATTGTGCTGAGAACTCCAGCAATAAAGGCACCTATGAGAATGTTGACGTCGAAAAGAAACGCGATCGCCAGTCCTGGGACAATCGAATGACTAATGGCATCACCGAGGAGGGCTAATCGTTGTACCATTAAATAACTACCAACAAGGGCGCAAACAAGACCGACACAAATGGCAATGATGAGCGATCGCTGCATAAAACCATATTGCAAAGGGTCTAGGATAAGGTGAAAAAGCATGGGGGAAGCAGGGAACAGGGAACACCGGAACTTTTGCCTTTTGCCGGAAGAGGGCGACCATAAAGGTACGCCCCTACGTCTAAAATGAGTTATTGGACAAACTGGACTCTTCCACCGTAGGCGCGATACATATTATCTTGAGTAAGGACTTCAGAACGAGGGCCAGTAGCAATGAGGTCTTGGTTGAGTAAAATTAAATCGTCAAATTGATGGATGCTTTCACCGAGGTCGTGGTTGACCACGAGAACAATTTTACCGGAGTCGGCGAGGTCTCGGAAAATATCAAAGAGAATCGTCTCGGTTTTGCGATCGACTCCAGTGAAGGGTTCGTCAAAACAAAAAATATCGGCTTCTTGGGCTAGGGAACGAGCTAGAAATACCCGCTGTTGTTGCCCTCCTGAGAGTTCGCCGATGGGACGATGGATGAAATCACTCATTTTGACGCGATCGAGGGCTGTGGCGGCGATATGGCGACTGCTGGGGGAGTAGCGTTGAAACCAGCCGGTTTTACGGATGCGGCCCATCATCACCACATCCGAGACGGTGGCGGGAAATGTCCAGTCAATTTGCGATCGCTGGGGAACATAGGCGACTCGCTTCAGTTGTTCGGTGAGGGGTTTTCCGGCGCTGTGGACTTGGCCAGTCGTACTGGGGATTAAGCCCAACATGGCTTTGAGGAGGCTGCTTTTCCCAGCGCCATTAGGACCGATAATGGCGGTGAGTTTCCCCGGTTGGATGTCGAGGTTAATGTTTCGCAGGGCCTCGATGTCTCGGTAGTGGACGTTGAGTTGTTTGATGGCGATCGCCGGGGAAGGAGTCACCTGAGCTATCTGGCTGGGTTGGCTGGAATTTCGGGGGTGCGCTGGGATCAAGGAAAGATGTTGCATGATCGCTCAATGAGGGAAAGTCGGGCTGAAACCGTGATCGTGGAGTTGGCTTGTCTCTATACAGTTTAGCTTAAAAATGAGATAAATATGATAAATATATGAAAGAAAAATGAAAGCCAGGTTGAACAGGATTATGAAGCTGAAGCTGAAATCGTCTCTCTCAGGAGTTCTTGGCACGCTGTTGTTAGGATTGGGAGCTTGTACGCCGAGGGTTCCGATGGGGGAGGAGGAGCGGCTGGGGGTGGTGTCAACGAGTACAATCATCGCCGATTGGGTTGAGGCGGTGGGAGGAGAGGCGATCGCCCACGAGGGAATTTTAGACCCCGGTGCTGATCCGCATATTTATGAGCCAGTTCCCCAAGATAATGTGGTTCTCGAACAGGCCGATGTCATTTTCTATAACGGTCATAACCTAGAACCCGGCTTAATTCGCATGGTGGAGGCGATCGAGGGGGATGCAGTGACAGTAGCGGTAGGGGAAATTATCGAACCCCTCGATGTTGAGAGCGATGGGGCGATCGAACCCGATCCTCATGTTTGGGGAGATGTGAGCCATGCGATCGCCATGACTAATCATATTCGCGATGTCCTCATCGACGCCTCTCCGGCTCACAGCGCCATTTTTACCCAGAATGCGGTCATGTTCACCGACGAACTCCAACAACTCGATACTTGGATTGAAGAGCAAATTGCCACAATTCCCGCCAATAACCGGCAACTGGTGACAACCCATGATGCCTTTCAGTATTATGCCAATGCTTATGGCCTAGAGGTGTTGGGAACCCTGATCGGCATGAGTACCGAAGAACAACCGAGCGCCCAAACCCTGCGTCAGCTCGTCGATGAAGTGCGTGAGAGTGGAGTTCCGGTCATTTTTGCCGAAACGACCATCAATCCTCAATTGATTAACACCGTCGCCGAGGAAGCAGGAGTGGAGGTCGCTCAAATGGAACTTTACTCCGACTCCATTGGTGCGCCAGGGAGCGAGGGAGACTCCTATATTCGGGCGATCGCCTCGAATACCTGTACGATTACAAATGGCCTCGGTGGACGCTGTACCCCCTTTAAACAAGGGCGTTCAGGGGATTTGCCAGCCAACGACGCCCCAGATTAGTCGCTAGAATAAGGGCGACCCGGCGATCGCCCTTCCCCGGTTTTGCTTCTCAAGTCTGGGAAGGGAGACGTTCTGGTGATTTATCTAATCCCAAGGAGTTAACAATGACAGATCGCGATGAATTTATCTTTCCTCGTAATCGCTATTACGGTGACTTTAAGCCGGAAAATGTGGTGTTCAATGCCAATTTACAGGAATTTGCCCAGCGGGTGAATTACATCTGTAACCTGGAGACGGGTGGTAAACTCCCCCCTGATGAAGCCTACGAAGCGATTAAGGATCTTTGGAAACAGCTAAAAGCCTCAAAAAGAGAGTTGAATATTGGCGATAAACCCTCTTAAGCTGTCAGGCGATCGCCGTGAAGACCTTGTCAGGGGATGAAGATTCCCAGGCTGACCGGTGAGGGGGTGCTGACAGCCTGCGAGAGTTCAATTCGCTAAAATAGTAGGATATGCCTCACACGAACTGTCAGCACTAATGTTTATC
The DNA here is from genome assembly GCA_964644215.1 of uncultured Phormidium sp. Taxonomy (GTDB): domain Bacteria; phylum Cyanobacteriota; class Cyanobacteriia; order Cyanobacteriales; family Geitlerinemataceae; genus Sodalinema. The sequence goes on along the minus strand of CAZXWM010000282.1, from coordinate 1,469 downwards.
AATGCCAGTCATTTGTTGCAGAGGAATCCCCAGGGCAATTATCACGGTATTACGATTACCGATGTAGACCGAGATGGTTGCTTTGAAATCCTAGTGGCGGGTTGGGGAGGTCCAAATCGGGTGCTGAAATGGGATGGCCAAACCCTAGCCGATCTCGATTGTGAGGCGATCGCCGATGGCCAACGACAAAGCTTGGGATTGATCGCCGGAGATCTCAATGGTGATGGCTGGGAAGAACTCTATTGTCTCAATAGCGATCGCGATGCCGATCGGCTGTTAGGCTGGCAAGGACAGCGATGGGTTGATCTATTTGGGGAGACGAGTCTACGGCCAACCGGTGGGCGATCGGCGGTATGCGTCGATCGTCTAGGCCAGGGAGATTATGGCTTTTTCATTGCCGATTCGACAGGTTCAATCCACTTTTATGAATTGCGCGGCGATCGCCTCGAAGATATCGCGGCCGAGATTGGTTTAAGGCGGATCGCAGGGATTCGCGGCCTGGTCGCCTTACCCTTAGTCAGCAAGGGGATGGACATTTTTGCGGCCAACGAAAATGGCGCTAATTGCCTATTTCGACATGGCCCCGATGGAACCTATGAGGAGATGGCGGCCGAAGCTGGCTTACAAGATGTGCATGAACAGAGTCGCGGCGTGGCGGTTCTCGATGCCGATGGCGATGGTAAGTTTGATGTGGTCTATGGCAATTGGGAAGGGAGTCATCGCCTATTTTTACAGGGGGCCAGGGGGCATTTTCGTAATGTAGCACCTCGGGAGATGGCGCGATCGTCACGGGTGCGGACGGTGATTGCGGCGGATTTTGATAATGATGGGATTGAGGAGATTTTCTTTAATAGTCTCGGGGAACCCAATCGCCTGTTTGGCCTGCGGGATGGGGCTTGGCGACAATTGGATGTTGGCGACGCTTGGGAACCCGATGGTTTAGGAACTGGGGCGGCGGTGGGCGATTTTGACGGAGATGGCCAGTTAGAGTTATTGCTGTCTCACGGAGAGTCGCCGGGGCAAACTCTGAGTTTATATCGTCCCCAGGGGAGCGATCGCGCCTGGTTACGGGTGGCCCCCCTCACTCGTCATGGTGCGCCGGCCCGAGGTGCGATCTGCCGCCTTACGGTAGCCGGAAATCATCAAGTTCGTGTCATTGATGCCGGAAGTGGTTATCTCTGTCAAATGGAACCGGTGGCCCATTTTGGTTTAGGATGCCATCGCCGTATTGATCGACTTGAGGTATTCTGGCCCGATGGTGCAACGGTAGCTTTAACCTCACCCATGGTCGATCAGGTGATTCGGGTTCCCTATCCCGGTTCGGATAAGCCCCCCAATGGGTTCTCCTGAATGGGATTCGTCAACTGTACTGATTCTACGAGTAATCCGTTATCCTGGAGGTGGGACGACGGCTTGAGCTTCAATCGCAGCAGCCCCGCGCTCTACCCGGTCGGGGGAGCGTCGGGAAG
>CAZXWM010000281.1:1074-5572 GCA_964644215.1 uncultured Phormidium sp. | reverse complement strand
GCCGACACCACTGCTATCCGTTCCCTCGACTGGGAGCGCGATCGCTTCGACATTGAATTTGGCTTACAAAACGGGACCACCTATAACTCCTTCCTCATCCGAGGCGAAAAAGTTGCCCTGGTAGACACCTCCCACGAAAAATTCCGGCAACTCTATCTCGACAGCCTCAAACAACAAATTAACCCCCAGGATATCGACTATCTCATCATCAGCCACACCGAACCCGATCACAGTGGTCTCGTGCGCGATGTCCTGGAACTGGCTCCCAACGCCACCGTCGTCGGGGCAAAAGTTGCCATTCAATTCCTAGAAAACCTAGTTCACAAACCCTTCGAGAAACAGATCGTCAAAAACGGCGACACCCTCGATCTCGGCAACGGTCATATCATCGAGTTCGTCAACGCGCCGAACCTGCATTGGCCCGATACCATCTTCAGTTACGACCAGAAAACCCAGGTCATGTTCACCTGTGATGCGTTTGGGATGCACTACTGTTCCGACGCCACCTACGACGAGAACCTCAAACGCATCGAGCCAGACTTCCGGTTTTACTACGAATGTCTCATGGCCCCCAACGCGCGATCGGTCATCTCGGCCATGAAACGCATGAAAAAACTCGGCGACATCCAAACCATCGCCACCGGCCATGGCCCGATTCTGCGCTATCACGTCAGCGAACTCACCGGACGCTATTGGGACTGGAGTAACGAGAAAGCCAACGCCGAAACCTGCGTCGCCGTCTTCTATATCTCCGACTATGGCTACAGCGATCGCCTCTCCCAAGCGATCGCCCACGGCATCACCAAAGCCGGAGTCGCCGTAGAAATGATGGATCTCAAATCCGCAGATCCCCAAGAAGTCCACGAATTGGTATCTCGTTGCGCCGGAATTGTCCTAGGAACCCCTCCCGCCTCAGGAGACGTGGCCAAAGCCACCCTCGACGCCCTAGGAACCCTCGTGGCGGCCACCCATGAGAAACAAGCCTTTGGCATCTTTGAATGCTACGGCGGCGACGACGAACCCATCGACCCCCTCGTCAGCAAATTCCGCGATCTCAAACTCAAACCCGGCTTTTCCCCCATCCGCATCACCGACAACCCCAGTCAAGCCACCTATCAACTCTGCGAAGAAGCCGGAACCGACATGGCTCAATTGCTCACCCGCAAAGATGCCATCAAAAAGATGAAAGCCCTCGATAGTGACCTGGATCAAGCCCTCGGTCGCTTAAGTGGCGGACTCTATATCATCACCGCCAAAAAAGGGGAAATCACCAGTGGAATGCTCGCCTCTTGGGTCTCTCAAGCCAGCTTTAAACCTCTTGGCTTAACCATTGCCGTGGCAAAAGACCGCGCCATTGAATCCCTCATGCAAGTCGGAGATAGTTTTGTCTTAAATGTCCTCGAAGAAGGCAACTATCAGCATTTGATGAAGCACTTTCTCAAACGCTTTCCCCCCGGTGCCGATCGCTTTGCCGGAGTCAACAGCCAAACCGCCAGCAATGGCTCCCCCTTACTGACAGATTCCCTCGCCTACTTAGAATGTACTGTCGGCAGCCGCATGGAATGTTCAGATCATTGGATTGTCTATAGTACCGTCGAAAACGGTCGCGTCTCCAAACCCGAATCCCGCACCGCCGTCCATCACCGCAAAGTCGGCAACCATTACTAACCCCCCAGGAAGGGAACAGGACAAATCCCAAATATCCCTCATAGGAGGGGTTAAGGGTAGGTTCTCCCTGTTCCCTGTTCCCTATTCCCTGTTCCCTTCTCTTGCCTCTTGCCTTCCCAAATATGACTGACAAACCGAGAGACGTACAAGTTTTACCCATTGCCGAGAACACCCGGATTTTGCGATCGCGTAGCTGGGGACGACTCCGCTTCGAGATTGAATATGCTCGTCAACGAGGAACCACAGCCAACAGCTACCTCATTGAAAGTAACAAAACCGCATTATTTGATCCGCCTGGAGAATCCTTCACGGCGGTTTTTCTGCAAACCTTAAAAGACCGAGTGGATGTCAATAAAATTGACTATGTAATTTTGGGTCATGTCAACCCCAACCGGGCCGTCACCCTCAAAGCCTTGCTAGATATTGCCCCCAAACTCACCTTTGTCTGTTCTAACCCAGGGGCGATCGCCCTGCGGTCCTTCCTCGCCGACGAAGGCTACGACGCCAAAATCAAAGTCATGCGAGGCGAAGAAACCCTCAACCTTGGCCAAGGCCATCGCCTGTTATTCACACCCACACCCACCCCTCGCTGGTCCGATGGACTGGCCACCTACGACACTAAAACCCAAATCCTCTACACCGACAAGTTTTTCGGCGCTCATGTCTGCGGCGATCAAGTCTTCGACGAAGGCTCATCAGTCTATGCCAACGATCGCCGCTACTACTTCGACTGTCTCATGGCCCCCAACGCCCGGCAAGTGGCCACCTGCCTCGAAAAACTGGCCTCACTGCCTTCCGTTCGCTTCTATGCACCCGGCCATGGTCCCATTGTTCGGGATGGAATGCGGGATTTAACGGCATCCTATCGCCAGTGGACTGCCGAGCAGAAAGAGAAAGACGTCACCGTGGCCCTGCTATTCGCCTCCGCCTATGGAAACACCGCCACCATTGGCCAGGCCATCGCCCGAGGACTCACCAAAGCCGGAGTCAACGTCGAAGCCATAAACTGCGAAGTCACCCCCCCAGAAGACATTCAGCAGATTGTCGAGACCTGTTCCGGGTTCATCATCGGCTCTCCTACCCTCGGCGGCCATGCACCCACCCAAATTCAAACCGCTCTGGGAATCGTCCTCTCCACCGTTCCCAAAACCACCCCAGCGGGAGTATTTGGCTCCTTTGGCTGGAGTGGTGAAGCCATTGACTTACTCGAAAGCAAACTCCGCAATGGTGGCTATCAACTAGCCTTTGACCCCATCCGCGTTAAATTTAAACCCACTGAGGTCGTTCTCAAAACCTGCGAAGAAGCCGGAACCGACTTCGCCCAAACCGTCCGCAAAGCCAAAAAAGTCCGCAGCCGCAGCGAACCCGCCAGCAAAGTCGAACAAGCGATCGGCCGTTTAGTCGGGTCGCTCTGCGTCCTTACCACAAAACAGGGTGACTTGTCAAGTGCTATGTTAGCCTCTTGGGTCTCCCAAGCGACCTTTACACCCCCTGGCTTAACCGTGGCCGTGGCCAAAGAGCGGGCGATCGAGTCCCTCCTCTATCAGGGGAGTCCCTTCGCCCTTGGCGAAGGCAAGCATCTAGGCTTAATGAAGCATTTTCTCAAACCCTTTAACCCCGGCGAAGACCGCTTTGCTGGCGTTGAGGCCCGTGACGCCGAAAATGGATCGCCCATCTTGCAAGAGGCGATCGCCAGCCTCGAATGCACCGTTCAAAGCCGCATGGAATGTGGCGACCATTGGCTCGTTTACGCCACCGTCGCCGCCGGAAACGTCTTCGACGCCGACAGCCAAACCGCCGTCCACCACCGCAAAACCGGAACCCATTACTAAGATTTTCTCAGTAACCCTCGCCAAGTGAGGAAATCCGAACTAAACCCGTTGGGGAATCGCCTTAAATGTACGCGATTCCCCACTTGTCGTTTTGGCCAATTCCCTTCAGGATAAGGATAGGCCTATGCCATTCCTTTTATTCCCCTGTCAATCCTCATAAAACTATTATGACTGTCCTCGAAAAAGGCAACATTACAATCCATACCGAGAACATTTTTCCCATTATCAAAAAGTCGCTGTACTCAGCCCATGAAATCTTTTTGCGGGAACTGGTCTCGAATGCCGTAGATGCCATTGAAAAGCTCAAAATGGTCTCCTACGCCGGAGACTTTGACGGCGACACCGACCACCCCAAAATTGTCATCAAAGCCGACCAAGACAACAAAACCCTCTCAATCAGCGATAATGGCATCGGTATGACCGCCGATGAAATCAAAAAGTATATCAACCAAGTTGCATTTTCCAGCGCCGAAGAATTCGTCCAAAAATATAGCGGCGGCGCCGATCAGCCCATCATTGGCCATTTCGGCTTAGGTTTTTACTCCTCCTTCATCGTTGCCAAAACCGTCGAAATCGACACCTTCTCCTATAAAGAAGGCGCAGAAGCCGTCCATTGGACTTGTGACGGTTCCCCAGAATTTGAACTCACCGAGAGCGATCGCCAAGACGTGGGAACCACCATCACCCTCACCCTTCAAGACGAAGAAACTGAATATCTCGAATCCGCTCGCATCCGCCAGTTGGTGAAAACCTACTGCGACTTCATGCCCGTTCCCATCGAATTTGAAGGGGAAATTCTCAACCAACAACCCGCCATTTGGCGCAAATCTCCCTCCAATCTAACTGACGAAGATTACCTAGAATTTTATCGCTATCTCTACCCCTTCCAAGACGAACCCCTCCTCTGGGTTCACCTCAAAACCGACTACCCCTTTGAAATTAACGGCATCCTCTACTTCCCCAAACTCAAACCCGATGTCGATGTCACCAAAGGCAAC
>CAZXWM010000281.1:0-1064 GCA_964644215.1 uncultured Phormidium sp. | reverse complement strand
CTGCAATCATGTCTTTGTCAGCGACCATTGCGAAGAAATCGTACCCCAATTCCTGATGCCCATGCGTGGCGTCATCGACAGTCCTGACATTCCCCTAAACGTCTCCCGCAGCGCCCTGCAAGTCGATCGCAAAGTTCGTAAAATCGCCGACTTCATCGCCAAGAAAGTCGCCGATCGCCTCAAAGAACTCTACAAAGAAGACAAAACCCAGTATCTCAAATGCTGGAAAGACCTGGGAACCTTCGTCAAATTCGGCTACATCAACGACGAGAAGTTCAAGAAACAAATCGAGGACATCGTCATCTACAAAACCACCGCTGACCTAAGTTCCGGCGAAAGCGACAGCGCCAACGTACAAGTCGAAACCGAGGGCGATGCTTGGCAAGATGTGAACGCCGGAGATAGCAACGCCGAGGGAGGAATCAGCCAAAACGGGGAATCCTACACCACCCTAGCGGAGTATCTCGAACGCAACAAAGAACGTCATGAGAACCGCGTTTATTACTGTTCGGATTCTGTTACCCAAGCCACCTATGTCGAACTCCACAAAAACCAAGGTTTAGAAGTCTTATTCCTCGACTCCTTCATCGACACCCACTTTATCAGCTACCTAGAACGCGACCATTCCGACGTCAAGTTTTCCCGAGTTGACTCAGAACTCGATGAAAACCTCGTCAGCGGTGATCAAGATAGCGAAATTGTTGATCCCAACACCAACAAAACCCGCAGCGAACAAGTGAAAGAGTTGTTTGAAGCGGCCCTAAACAAACCCAAACTCACCATTCGCACCGAGTCGTTGAAAGGCGACAACGCTCAAACCTCTCCCCCGGCGATGGTGTTACTCCCCGAAGCCATGCGTCGTCTGCGGGATATGACGGCCCTGTTGCAGCAGGAACAGTCCGACTTCCCCGATGAGCATATTCTGGTGGTGAACACCGCGCACCCGATGATTCAGAATTTGGCTAACATCGCCCAGGGGGGAATCGTCACCAGTGAGGGTTCTCCTTCCTCGGAGTTAGCGAATCTGATTTGTCATCATGTCTATGATTTAGCATTGATGTCTC
>CAZXWM010000280.1:2622-5605 GCA_964644215.1 uncultured Phormidium sp. | reverse complement strand
GACCCCGCTCCTGCAACCACCTTTGCTCACTTGGATGCCACCACGGTCCTCTCTCGTGCGTTAGCGTCTAAAGGGATTTATCCGGCAGTTGACCCCCTCGACTCCACTTCGACGATGTTACAGCCCGAAATTGTGGGTCAGGAACATTACGATACGGCTCGTTTGGTTCAATCGACGCTGCAACGCTACAAAGAACTGCAAGACATCATCGCCATTCTCGGTCTCGATGAGTTGTCCGAAGATGACCGTCAGACCGTGGCCCGCGCTCGTAAAATCGAACGTTTCTTGTCGCAACCGTTCTTTGTTGCAGAAGTGTTCACCGGTGCTCCGGGTCAGTATGTGAAACTCGAAGACACCATCAAAGGGTTCGAGATGATTCTCAATGGTGAACTTGACGATCTGCCTGAACAGGCATTTTATTTGGTGGGTGACATCGAGCAAGCGAAAGCTAAGGCTGAAAAAATGAAGGCTGAATCCTAGGATTTGCCGGTCTAAGACTGTTTTGGGGTAGTTCTTTGGGGCTACCCCTCGATTCACTGTCAGAGAAGATTAAAGGATTATGAGTTTACAAGTTCGTGTCATTGCTCCAGACAAGACCGTCTGGGAAGCTCAGGCCGATGAGGTGATTCTGCCGAGTACCACGGGACAATTAGGCATTTTGGGAGGTCACGCGCCTCTGTTAAGCGCCCTCGATACTGGTGTGATGCGGGTTCGTCCGGGTAAAGAGTGGGTTCCCATTGCCCTGATGGGTGGTTTTGCTGAGGTGGATAATGATTTAGTGACCATCTTGGTAAATGGGGCTGAGCGAGGGGCTGATATCGATTTAGAGACGTCTCGCACGGCCTATGAGGAGGCTAAGGAACGAGTGGCCAAGGCGGCTGATGGCCCTAAACAGGAGCAGATTCAAGCAAAACAGGCTCTAAAACGGGCGCGGGCGCGGTTTCAAGCGGCTGGCGGTTCGGTTTAAGCTAGACGAGTTAGCTCGGTTTGAGCCGATGAGGGGCGATCGCGCGATCGCCCCCTTTTTATCTCTCACCTTAATTACTCTTTGCCACATAAAACAGGACGAATACAAAGAATAAAAGTATTGTTAAATCAAGCATATTTTATTTTTTTACGTCAGTTCTAATATGTCTATTTAACCCAAATATCAGCCAACAGAGTTGACGCTTCAGCCTTGATCGTTGAGAGTGATAGAGATTCCCTATCAGTCGTCGGGCGAAGGTCCCCCTGTTGCCTGTTGCCTGTTGCCTGTTGCCTTCTTTTGCCTGTTGCCTGTTGCCTTCTTTTGCCTCTTACCTTTCTTATGAGACAACCTCTACCCCGTCGTAAGTCTTGGTTTCCCTGGAAAGAGATCCTGGTGCAAATGAGTTTAACCGGGGTCTGGGTTGGGGCGTTTGCGACGATTACTGGGGGCGTTTGGCTGGGGGCAAAACTGATTGTTGAGCCGGATTCAGCTCGCTGGCTCTCGGATAATCTCCCCGATTGGACTCAGTTGGCCTTCCAATCGTCGAATACCCCAGAAAGTTTGACTGAAATCCGCGATCGCCTCGAAGAGAGCGGCTATACTCCCGCAGAAGCGATTGAAATTCCTGGAGCGAGTGTGGAGCCGGATGTCTTGCTTCCGGTGCTGCAAAAGCGTCCTGAACCCTGTGGAACTCAATGTTTTGAGATTGTCGCCCTACAGATCTATCAACGGGTGTCTCCGGCCTGGGATCGTAACTCCTCGTCGTTGTTTTATCTGACGGCGGAGATTTCCGTCACGGGGCCGGCGGAGTCTTATGCGATCGCTCCCCTCGTCAATGCTCAATCCCTGGCTCCCGGCTCAACCCGTCCTTTACCGCTAACTCACCTGCAACCGCTAAGGGAAAATGCTCCCGCCGATGGACTCTGGTTTAACCTAATTGGCGAGCAAGACACCGGCGAGACGGGCTTGAGTTATGGTCAGGTCTATCACTATAACCCCAGTCGCTACAGTCTGAGTTTGATGTTGGAATGGACGTCTCCACCGGGACAGTTGCCTCAATGGCAAGAGTTCAGCGGCGGCGGACGGCCTGAGTTTGTCGTGAATCGCACCGTGGGCTTAGAGCCGGATTTTGCGGTCTATCAGTTGCGATCGCGGAGTTTTTTACCTAACCCGGTCCAGTTAGTGCCGCTCTCGTTAAGCGAGCCAGCCCTAGACAGTCGCACCTATCAAAATGCCCTGCTGTTGGCCCGCAACGGACTCTGGTCCGAGGCCGAGTCAATCCTACGCTCTCTCAAAGAGGGACGGGGGAGCCAATGGACTCAGGAGGCTCAAGCCCAACTCGATACCATTGCCTTTCATGCCGAAATCCTCTCGGCCCAAGCCGAAGCCGCTTGGGCCAGCCCGAGTCAAACCCTGCTGACGGCGTTGTTAGATGGCCGCTGGGCGGAGTCTAAAACCCTGTTGACAAGTCTCAGTGCTGAGGAACGTTCTGAGGTGATGTCGATGCTCTCGTCCAATACCCAGCGGCTTTGGCGACGCATTGATGCCATGGTTCGTGTTAACCCAACCGACGAGGAGGCGATGTTCTGGGGGGTGGTGATGCGATCGCTCGATGAGGGATCGGTTGAGGCGATCGAATGGCTAAACGAACAGGACAATGTCTCGCCCGAGATGCTTGAAGAGACAGAGGAGTGGCTCGAACAGATCGAATGAGGGACGGTTCCGCGTCGAAGAGTGGTCTCGCGCAAAATGCGGCCTAGAGAAACCCGTATTTGTCCCGGGCGCTATCTCTAAAAATTCTGAGATCAGAAAGAGCACCGACGACTGGCCGTGTTTCGTCTCGGTGCTCTTACTGGTTCGCTCCTCACACATTCGTAACTATAACCGAGGATTTCAAATTTGTCATCTTTTTTTTACGCGAATTTCAAGATCCTGTCACATTTGGGCGATCGCCTCGACCCCTAAGCCCACTTCAAGCAACCAATACAGCAATGTCCCCGTCACCGACAGCAGCCC
>CAZXWM010000280.1:0-2612 GCA_964644215.1 uncultured Phormidium sp. | reverse complement strand
CTCAAAGGCGCCGCTGAGCCCCATCAGTAACTTGAGACTATCGGGGTTCGGGGTCAAGGCGATCGCATCAGCCACGGTGACGCAATGAGCAATCAGACGGCCCTCAGCCTGATGAGTTACGCTCAAGCGTCCCGAGTCCTCTAACCAGGGTAAAGGACGGGGTTCGACGATCCCCGCCTTTTCTAAGCGAATCCAGCCTTCTCGTTCCCCAAGCCGTAACAGAGACTGACAGCGGGCGTGAGCGTATTGCACCGCAAAGGGGATCTCAACGGGTTCGGTTGTCCCAAGGCGATCGCCGCGAGAGGTTCCCTGGCGAACGGTTCCATCGGCCCAAACTTGTAGCCAGTCGGCCAGAAGCCGATCGCGAATCGAGATATCCAGCAACCCCGGCGGCGTAACGGACACCGTATAATCTGAGGCCTCCAAACAGCCGGCCAACTCTTCAGCGAGCGCCAATCCCTGACGGGGATCGAGTTTGAGGGCGATCGCACAACGATACCCCACCGGAAGTCCGCCATGAGTTCCCTTGAGGGGAATCGTGGCCGGACAATCGCGAGGGGCGATGGCCGCCTCTAACTCTTGTCGCAGGCGAGCGCCCAAACTAATCATGTTTCTGGTTAACATCTGTCCCTAGTCTGCCCCACCGACGCCAACTCACTATGACTGAATTTTTCGACAAACTCAACAGTGCCATTGCCCAAAATAGCAGTCTCCTGGTGGTTGGCCTCGATCCCAACCCGGAAATGATGCCCGCAGGCGATCGCTGCGCTCCAAGCCAATCCATCGACGCTCTCTGCCACTGGTTACGCAGCATTATCCAACAGACGGCCGACCAGGTCTGTGCCTATAAACCGAGTTTAGGCTTTTATCAGGCCCTCGGCGCTCCCGGATTCGAGCTATTGATGGAAGTTCTAGACGCGATTCCCCCTGATCTTCCCATTATTCTCGATGCCAAACATAGTGATCTCAATACCGCCAGCCCCTTAGCCGCAACCATTTTCCAAGACTGGGGAGTTGATGCCGTTACCCTCTCACCTCTGGCGGGCCAGGATGCGATCGCCCCCTTTCTCCTCTACGGCGACAAAGCCAGTTTTATCGTCTGTCGCACCTCCAATCCCGCCGCCCGAGCCATTCAAGAGTATCCCCCGGGCCAAACACCCTTTTATCAACATCTCGTCCAAGAAGCGCGAACCTGGGGACCCCCGGAACAGCTTGGCTTTGAAGTGGGAACCTCCAGCCCTGATGCTCTAGCCCAAGTGCGAGCGATCGCCCCAGAACGACTGCTTTTCGCCCGTAGCATTTGGGGAGACGCGCAGCACCTAGAGCAATTTCTACGGGCCGGCTTAGATGCTCATGGCAACGGTTTGTTGCTACCCGTACCCCAAGACTGGCTGCGAGCGGCCAATCTTGGGGATAAACTGCAACCGTTGAACCGTAGCATCAGCCCCGTTCGTGACGAGATCAGCCAAACCGCCGCCAGTTGCCAACTTTGGACAGCGCCCCCCTCTAGCCCCCCCCATCCCCACCGAGACCTGATTCTGCAACTGTTTGACCTCCAGTGCATCCTCTTTGGGGATTATGTCCAAGCCTCGGGGGCTCAGTTCACCTACTACATCGATTTACGCAAAATCATTTCCAATCCCCAAGTTTTTCATCAAGTCCTAAATGCCTACGCACAAATTCTCGACAACCTCGTTTTTGACCGGATTGCCGGGATTCCTTATGGTTCTTTGCCCACGGCAACAGGACTGTCTCTACGATTACATCAGCCAATGATTTTCCCCCGTAAGGAAGTTAAGGCTCATGGAACCCGCCGCTTGATTGAGGGTCAGTTTCATCCCGGCGAAACGGTTGTCGTGGTTGATGATATTTTGATTAGTGGAACCAGTGCCATTGAAGGGGCAGGAAAACTTGAATCGGCGGGCTTAACGGTTCACGATATTGTCGTTTTAATTGACCATGAAAAGGGAGTCAAAACAAGACTTAAACAGGAAGGCTATCAGGCTCATTCTGTGTTAACCGTCTCTGAAATTGCCCAGACTCTCTATGATGCTGGACGAATTGATGGGTCGCAGCGGCAGATCTTGTTACCTCATTAGGCGTTAGTTGGAGGCGGGAATGGCTGGCGTTTTTGTTGAGTCTTCAAATCTTTGTGATATCAATCACAAGTTCAGGTAATAGATATCATCGCCAGAGGTGTTTGCGATCGCCAGAGAGAGGCGGGATGGGTCACCGCAAAATTGAGAAGATGCGTCAATACTAGAGATAGTTAAGGAAATCCTCCCCGAATTACCATGTTACCCTCAATGCAACTCCTCCCTGGTGCGATTCCCGCGATGCTCGCCTCAGCGGCGGAACAGGGTCATCTGACGCTCGCGGACCGCTATGGCCTCCTGGCTGCAACCCTCGATGACAGCCTCGATGATATGGAACGCCGTTCCATCGACCGCTTGTTACGGGCTGTGATCCGAGGCCGCATTCGTGTCGTCGAAGACCTCTGTTTGAGTTAAAGCTCGTTTTTTCGGGAGTTCTCTCGGACCCGAGAATGAGCTTTACCTTAATCCGCGAGAAGGCTCACGTTGTAATCTTTGATTCAACGTTGAGATGAATCG
>CAZXWM010000279.1:1235-5623 GCA_964644215.1 uncultured Phormidium sp. | reverse complement strand
TCAAGCTTCAGGAGTGCATTTCCAAACTCAGCCGCCATGTCGTCGTCAACCTTGGACAAGTCAATTTTATTGATAGTTCAGGGCTGACGTCTTTGGTGGCCGGAATGCGCGACGCCGATAAGGTTAAAGGTAGTTTCCGAATTTGCAATGTTCACCCAGAAGCCAAACTCGTGTTTGAAGTCACGATGATGGATTCAGTCTTCGAGATTTTCGAGACGGAAGAAGAAGCCCTAGAGGGAGTTCCCCGTAACGTTGCCAGCTAGTTTAGCCCTCCTTCCGCGCTCTCAAATCGCCCGCTTGAGTCCAAAGGCTGATCACCCCAACAGCAGCTTGAGGGATGTCATATCCTCAGCATCGCTGTTTGGGGGCTGTCTCTTGTTTAGCTGAGCGGGCGATTTTCCCCGACTTTCTCTCAACTCAGGGAACCCGCGTTGAAAGGTTCGCTTTAAAACTAGACTCAACCCCTTGCAACACCTAGCTCTCGCTCCTAGATTGCGACAACTGCCCACAAACGAGTTCTGGCTGACAAATCGGTCACGTTTGATACGATTTGAGCCTGCGAGACTTGGCAAATCGTCGTGAAACCGTCAAAATGTAAACTAACTTAAATCTTCTCTTAACGCCCCGTGGATAACGTTCGTACTGTCTCCGATACTAAACGAGATTTTTATAAAACTCACACCCGTCCGATCAACTCCTTGTATCGTCGTGTGGTCGAGGAAATGATGGTCGAGATGCACTTGCTCTCGGTCAATGTAGATTTTACCTATAATCCGGTCTATGCCCTCGGGGTCGTTTCAGCGTTCGATCGCTTCATGAACGGCTACCGGCCAGAACAGGATGTCGCTTCTATCTTTGCTGCACTCTGTCGGGCCACCGGCGGTGATCCTGACCAATATCGTCGCGATGCGGCGATGATGCGCGAAGCAGCCGCGCAACTGTCTCAGGACGATTTGTTAGCCATGGCCAGCGAATCAGACTCAGCTTCAGGCGACAACGCGTTTGTGCAACAAATTCGTCAGTTTGCAGCCGGAGAAAACTTTAAGTATTGTCGTCTCCTGGCCATCGGCTTACTGGCCGCCATTGAAGCCATTGACGCTGAGTTACTTAGTCAAGACAAGCAACTGGCTGAGATTCTCAATCAATTGGGATCGCGCCTCAACATTTCCGATGAGAAGCTGCGTAAAGACTTGGAACTCTATCGCAGCAACTTAGAGAAAATGGAACAGGCCCAAAGCGTTATGGCTGATATCCTAGAAGCCGATCGCAAGAAGCGAGCCGAACGGGAAGCCGCGAAAGCTGAAAAAGCAACGAAGACCGACAAATCTGAGTCCTCTGAGACAACAGAGAACACAGCCCCAGAGAGCCAAGAATCGGAGCCTAAGAGCTAGTTAAGCTTAAATTGACCCGAAAAGACCCAACCCCGAATTTGGCAGTCAAGCTGGCGCAACCAGCGGGCAACGAGGTGATTGCAAGTTTGCCAGCCAGCGTAGTATTGCTCGTCGGGGACGAAGTATAAATCGACTTTGGGATTGTATTGAGGTGTCACCCCGGCGGCGTGATAGCGTTGGTCTAATTGCTGTAATAGCTCCTGGACCCGCGATCGCTCCACCTGCAAACGCAACCGTTGTCCCCCATCGCGGCTTCGCTGTTGACGTTGCTGCCAGTGCGGGGAATCAAACGTCTGTCGTCCGAAAGCCGCTGGCGTGGGATAAAGAACGGCTTGGGCTAGATTGATGAGTCGCCCCTGATTGTTAGCATACACCGCGCGATCGCCGAAGGAGTATTCCCGCCATTGTCCTGAACCATTGGGCAACATCAAGCTGTTGTGATAGAACAGGGGCGTGACCGGATAGCCAATCACCCAGACCGTCACCGGGTCATTCAGAGGCGTGGGAGGCGTAATTCGTGCCGGAATAGGAGCCAAAACAGCAAGACTAAGAAAAAGTCCCCCAAGGACGATGAACCCGGCGATTAAACGGCTTATCCTCAGTACCCTGTTTTTTAGGGAATTGGGGGTTGACATATTTTTTATTTTATGGTACGGAGCCGGCGATCGCCTAAGGTTGAGTCGCCACCGCCTCGACGAGCTGATTATCCTGACGCAGATAGGCCTCGATAAAGGGGTCAAGTTCCCCATTCATCACATCATCAACTTGGGTCGTTTCCACACCCGTGCGTAAATCCTTGACCATCTGATAAGGATGGAAGACATAATTACGGATTTGGTTCCCCCAAGCCGCTTCAACCATATCACCGCGAATCTCAGCAATTTCCTCTAACCGTTGCGACTCAGCAATCACCAGAAGTTTCGCCTTTAGTAACGCCAAGGCCTTCTCCTTATTCTGAAGCTGCGATCGCTCCTGAGTACAGCGCACCGCCAGCCCCGACGGTTTATGTAACACCCGCACCGCCGTCTCGACCTTATTCACATTTTGTCCCCCCTTACCCCCCGAGCGCGAGGTGGTAATTTCGAGATCTGTATCGGGAATATCGAGCGTCACCGAACCCTCCAAAATCGGCATCACCTCCACCCCAGCAAAACTGGTTTGGCGTTTCCCATTAGCATTAAACGGCGAAATGCGAACCAAACGATGGGTTCCCTTCTCCGACTTAAGATAGCCATAGGCGTAACGACCGCGAATCTCCAGGGTGACGGACTTAATCCCGGCTTCGTCCCCTTCCGACAGTTCCATCGTCTCAACCCGATAGCCCTGTTGTTGCGCCCAACGGCTATACATCCGCAGCAACATTTCCGCCCAATCCTGAGCATCCGTACCACCAGCCCCAGCATTGATGGTCAACACCGCACCACCTTTGTCATACTCACCCGAGAGCATCTGTTGAAACTCCCATTGTTCCAACTCCCGATTCAAGCGAGTTAGAGTTTGCACCGCCTCAGCCATCAAACTCTCATCAAAGCTATCCTCCTCATCGGCCAGCAGTTCCACAACAGTTTGAGCATTTTCCAAACTCTCAACCCACTCGTCATACTGACTCAGATTGGATTTGAGATCATTGAGATCCTGCATAATCTGCTGAGCGCGATCAGCATCATCCCAGAAATCCGGCTGTGTCGCCAATTGTTCTAAATCTTTAATTTTGGCCGTCAGTGCAGGTAGGTCAAAGATACTCCTGGGTTTTCCCCAGGCGTTCCGACAACAGTTGAAGTTCCTGTTTCAATTGCGAAAGTTCCATAGAATCAGTCAAAATTCTCTCAAAAGGTCTCGATCGCCATTGTGCCATACCCCGTCAACCCGTCCGACAACAAATAACGAAACTGATAGAATTAAGGACACCCACATGAGCTCTTGCCGGGAGGGCGACCACAAGGGTACGCCCCTTGCCTTCTTCCCCCTCTTGCCTCTTGCCTCTTGCCTCTTGCCTTCTTCCCCCTCTTGCCTCTTGCCTCTTGCCTCTTGCCTTTTATGACCTTCACCACCGACCGCCTCCAAAACGACGACGTGCTGATGCAACTGAAACTAGCCATCAATCGAGCCGTCGCCCGTCAAGACAAACATTGGGGCTATTTCCAGATTCATCGCCTTGAAGATGGTTCCATGAGCCTAGATATTCCCTCCCTCCCCCAAATTCGCTGCGTCGCCAACCTCGATCGCGACATCTATAAACTCTATTGGGGGCGAGCCGAAAAACCCGCCGTCTACACCCGCAAAAAGAAAAAGACCATCACCGACCCCAAAACCCGTAAAACTCAAGTGCAACGGGTCTACGAAGTCCTCTATCAACTCGATGGGCGCTCCAGTGTCCGTAAAATCAACCGTATTATGGCCCAAACCATCCGCGATCGCATCACCGACCATGTTAGCGCCCAAGACGACCAGGAACTGCAACCCCTCGTTCTCATGACCGAAGCGTTATCCTAGCCGTATCCTAGCCGTATCCTAGCCGTTTATTCTATGGTGACTCCCTCTCGGTCCAAGCCTCCGGCCAAGTCTCCGGGGCGATCGCGCCCACCCCAGAGCCAGAACTGGCTACTCTGGTTAGATATCATCACCCTCCTTCTCTGGGGAGTGGTGATGATGCAATATTGGCTGACGGGGAAACTGCGGATTCTCATCCATCCCGCCTACGCCTGGCTCTGTATTCTGGCCGGGATTTGCTTTTTGCTGATTGCAGCCTGGAAAGCCCTCCACCTGCGATCGCGGCGAGGGATTCCCGAAGCCCCTCAACAACATATCAGCCTCTTTCCCCCCGGCTGGAGTACCGGCCTGCTGCTGGCCTCAGCCTGCATCGCCCTCATCTTTACCCCGCGTCCCTTCGCCAGCCAAGTGGCCCTCGATCGCGGCGTCACCGACTTCCTCTCCATGACCCGCGTTGAACCCGAAAGCTTCCGGGGGGCCAACGACCCCGAAGACCGCAGCATCGTC
>CAZXWM010000279.1:344-1225 GCA_964644215.1 uncultured Phormidium sp. | reverse complement strand
TCGAAATCACCCTTGGTCCGCGCGGTTTCACGCCGCAGCATCGTCGATTGGACGCGCACCCTCAGCGTCTATCCCGAACCCGACGCCTACGCCGGACAGCCGGTCAAGGTTGACGGCTTTGTTGTCCATCCCCCCGACTTGGACGACACCCTAATGATTGTGGCCCGCTTCATGATTACCTGTTGCGCCGCCGACGCCTATCCTGTCGGGCTTCCGGTGCAACTTCCCCCAGGAACCTCCCGCCAAGACTTTGAACCCGACAGTTGGGTGCAAATTCGCGGCGAAATGAAGTCCGGCCGCCTCGAAGACCGCCGCCAGGTCATTATCGCCGCCGAGAGCTTCGACCCCATCCCCGAACCTGACGACCCTTACGGCTATTAACTGCATAGCCTGCAAGGGAAATTCTTGCCTAACCCCAAGCTAAATCAAGCTAAATCAAGATTTGCCCCAGAGCCGCGATCTCCAGTCGCGATCTACAGTTGGTTATTCTTTCTCAACTCTCGCGATCCTAGATCCGTCAGGGGGATCTGATTTTGTGACCAATTTTACAGTGAAAAAACTATTTTTCCTGACAATAAAAATGGGGTCATGTCAGACTAGGTATAGTTTTGATGTCATCGTTTGCCCATAATCACAGCTTGACTAACCTCTGCAACAACAGATGACGAGGCTATGCCACTTAAATTTGATCATTTTATTAAGAATGATCGCCATGTCCAGCTTTTCGAGAGACAATTCTAAAACTCAGACCGTATCTGGACCTTTGCGAATCACTGTTTCCCTTCACGAATTGCATCCATGACTAATATCAAACAACCACGACAACAGGGCTTGTACGATCCACAACTAGAGCATGATGCCTGCGGGGTTGGGTTCATCGT
>CAZXWM010000279.1:0-334 GCA_964644215.1 uncultured Phormidium sp. | reverse complement strand
TGCGATCGCACAGCATTGTTGATCAAGCCCTGACGATTCTGGTCAACCTCGAACACCGGGGAGCCGTGGGGGCCGACCCCAACAGCGGCGATGGAGCCGGGATTCTCACCCAACTCCCCCACGACTTTCTCCAGGCGGCGGCCCAGGACCTGGGGATCACGCTCCCGGCTCCGGGCCATTACGGCGTGGGGATGTTTTTTGCCAACCCCGATCCGGTGATTCGCCAAAAGGGTCGAGACATCTTTGAAAAAATCGTCACAGAAGAAGGGCAAACCGTCCTCGGTTGGCGGGATGTGCCAACGGATCATCGCGATTTGGGCCAAACGGCACAGGA
>CAZXWM010000278.1:0-5624 GCA_964644215.1 uncultured Phormidium sp. | reverse complement strand
TCAATTTTCAGGGCCTTGAACCCTTCAATTGACTTGAGGGGCTATGTATCCCGACGCTCAATCGAAGATTAGAGCGCGGGAGAGGTCGCCCCTCAAACTCCCCGGTAGTTAAAGCAAAAGCCATGTCCCGGCTGAGTTGTCCCAGGAGCGATCGCGATCGCTCCTCCCGAAGCCGGCCCGAACCCACCCCCCAATTGGGCCACTGGCTAGGACAAACTATTGAGCCACGTGCGAATTTCATTCACGTCAATCGAACCCGCATCACGCACTTGCTCACGGCTGTCTCCGGGTAATGTCCAGCTTTCGGGACAACCAAGGCTCGGTCGTTGCAGTTGGGTTTGGGCAATTAAATCCAAGCTTTTGGCTTCGACAAGATACAACCTCGCCTGAGTTCCATAACTTGCTAGGGAACCATACCAACCTTCTTCATTGAGATACCAACAGGTTTCCCCATCGCCGGGGTTAACGGTTTCATGGGAGCAGAGAATCAAGGGCGTATCGTTCAAATCCTCTGAGGTGACGTCGCGCAGATCAGCCTCGACCTCGGGGAGTTTACCCATGATGTCATAATTTGTTTCGGGGGTATCACGGATAAAGATGAGGCTATTGTCGGCCATGTCCTCTTGATAGCGAGGGGCTTCGGTAATGGCAAAGACGGGTTTTTCAGAGAGGGGAATGTCTCCCTCGGAAATCTTGGTGATGCGACAAACGCCAGTCAAGCGCGTTTCAAAGTCTTCTTGAGTTAACCCCGGTGGCGTCTCTCGCTCCGAGGCTAAGTCGGCGCTGTTGGGGGCATCTCCGACCTGGGCTGGGGTTAAGGTTGCGGTTTGCTGACGACAGGCTACGAGGGTCAAGAGGAGCGAACAGCTCATTAGAGTCCGAAATGGGAGTTTCATGGGGAGAGGTTAATCGTCAAGAACGGGGAAATAGGGAGAACGATGGCTGGATTAGTTTGACTATTAATTCGTTACTGTGGTGTTCGATGTTAGCTATTTTAATGTTTATGGGCACAGAGAAGATAGGGTCACGATGACAGAGATTTCTTGGTTACTTATCGGATATGGTAGTTTATTGCGCCGCGATGATGGGGTGGGACAGCGAATTGCGGCAGAGGTGGCGGATTGGGAGTTGCCGGGGGTGCGATCGCTGCCTCGACATCAGTTAACGCCGGAATTGGCAGAATCCTTGGCTTATGTGGATCTGGCACTGTTTGTTGATGCCTCTTGGCAGGGAACTGAGGTCTCGATTGAACCTCTGAGTGCTGATTCTGGACCGACGGTGATGGGGCATTATCTGACTCCCTCGTCTTTGTTGGGAATGACGCAATGGCTCTATGATAGTTGCCCCCAGGCTTGGTTGATCTCGATTCCGGGTGAGGAGTTTGGCTTAGGTGAGGCGTTGTCGGAGTCGGTCGAAGAGGCGATGACGCAAGTGCTGCGTCAGTTGCGAGAATGGTTCACGGCTGCCAATCCACCTGTCCTTGATGTTCGCAGTGAAAGCCTGTTGTTGTCCAGTGATCTAAATCCACCTGACTCAGTTGAATGATGTCGTCACAAGACGGGGAGTAGATCTGACTCAGAACTGCCCAAAGTCCGGTTCGCGTGACATCTAATAGGGTTTTGAGGTGACTTTCTTGGTTTCCGGGTCGGCCAATTTCGGGGACGATGTTAGGGTCAACCCAGATCCCATGCAACCCTAGGCTGATTCGGGCCATCCAGATGGCCCGGGGGAGATGACTGGCTGAGGTGATGAGTTCGACGTGATGCACCTGCCAACGTTCGAGGATGGGTAGGCTATAGAAGAAGTTATAAAAGGTTGAATGGGCGCAGTTTTCCAGCCAGACTCGGTCCATGGGGGCGTTGTCTCGTTCAAAGATGAGATAGATGCAGGGGGGAAGGGAACCGGTGGAGATGAGGATGGGAATCTGAGGATGCGATCGCGCGTATTGGGCGCTATACATTTCGCGGCGAATACTGCCACCTAAAACTAACACGCCATCGGTGGGATCATTTCGATGGCTTAGGGCCTCAAGGCCACGCAGTCCGCTGACGAGAATTAGGGCCAAGATCAGGCCCAGAATCCCCCAGGCGAGTTTAGTCCAGAGGGGCCGTTTTGACTGTAGCCAGCGCCAGATTGACTGGGGAACTCTCCGCCAGGGGGGTAATGTCATGTTAGTCGGTGTTCGAGTTGTTGGGGGGCAAGGAGTTCATGTCTGGTTCCGGGGGGGGACGAAATTCGACGGAACCATCGTCCTGTCGAATGACTTGTGCGCCGAGGTTTTCGAGTTCGCTGACAGCTCGTTCTTTGACGCTTTCATCGGTGGCGTTAAAGTACACTTCTTGCCAGCCCATGAAGCGGGCTTGCAGACTGTCGGGATTGTCCCGCAACCATTGGGCTGTTTGCCGGTAGTAGGAGGCAAAATCGTCGTAGCTGTCTGTTTTGGCGGCTAAGTCGGCGGCCTGTTCATAGGCGTGGATGGCCCCAGGGACATCGCCGAGGAGAAGGAAGCGATCTAAGGCTTCTAGGAGGGCTAGGACAAAGGCTTGCTCTTGGATATTAGGGGTAATGGACTCTAAGCCGCGCTCGAGCAGTTCGACGCTTTTGATGGGTTCTCCTTGACAGTAGGAGACGCCTCCGGGGACAAAGATATAGGCGGTGAAAAAACGGGGGTCTCGTTGTGTGACTTGGTCGAGATAGGTGAAGTTAAGACGACAGCCGGTTTCATCTCGGGCCGCTTCGTCGCCAAAGTATTGTAGGTATTGTAGAAATGTCCAACTGGCGATCGCGTTGTCAAAGCCTAAACTGGGCAATTGCTCAAGAATGGCCAGTTGCAGTTCTAAGCGTTGTTCTTCTTGGACGGGTTCTGTCTCCTCGGCGATGACCTGTTGCCAGCGTAGGCTCTGGAGGCCGACAGCGGCGATCGCGGCCAGGGTTGCCGTCATTAAACTTAATCCTGTGGCTTTCCAGCCAGACAGCGTTTGAACCGTCATAACCTCTGGGTTGCTCCCTAACTCTCCCTCCTAGGATAGATCACGGTCTGACATCGAGGCGGCCCTTAACGGCTGCCGGTCAGTTAGATTCTCAGTCAGATTGTGATCGCAAACACCACTCAACAGCCCCTAGAATGGCTACAGTGGTTTATATATCAACCTTTAAGTCAAAATTGGTTGGACTCGCTCAGAAAGACCCATTAAGACTCGTACGGTGACTCATCTCGGATATCTGCTTAGGGCTGACATGGCATCGTTGAGACTGGCATCATCAGGAATCACGGTTCCAAGACCTGTAGATAAGGTCTAAAGGGTTCATATTAAACCTCGTTTCGCTTTATCGTCCTTCTTCGACCTCATCACGCATGAATCGTCCTCATCCTTCTATTCTTCAATCTCTTACGGTGGTTGGCACTGTTCTTCTAACCAGCACCGTTTCCGTCCTCAATCCCCTATCGAGTCGCTCTAGTCACGCCGCGAGCTTTGAAAACAGTCCTAAAGCGGTTTTGGATGAGGCTTGGCAGATTGTCAATCGTGATTATGTCGATGAAAGCTTCCAAGATACGGATTGGCAACAGGTCCGTGAAGACCTCTTAGGGCAGGAGTATAGTTCCCGAGAACAGGCTTATGCGGCGCTCCGTCGTGCCTTAGCCCGCTTGGATGACCCCTATACTCGCTTTTTAGACCCCGAAGCGTTTGCGGCGCTTAATGAGCAAACCTCGGGGGAGCTGTCGGGGGTTGGTGTGCGCTTAGAACGGGATGAGTACCAGCAAAATCTCTCGATTGTGGCGCCGATTCCTAATTCTCCGGCGAGTCGTGAGGGGATTGAGTCGGGCGATCGCATTCTGGCCATTGATGGTGACTCAACCCGCGAGATGGACGTCGATGAGGCGTCACAGCGGATTCGAGGGGCGATTGGTACGCCGGTGACGTTGACGATTTTACGCAATCAGCGACAGTTTAATGTGACTCTCGTCCGTAGTCGCATTGAACTCCCGGCGGTTCATCATAGTCTCAGTTTGGAGGGGGAGATTCGGGTTGGGTATATTCGCTTGAGTGAGTTTAGTTCTCATGCTCATGAGCAGATGTATCGCGCGATTGAGGATCTCAAGGAACAAGGGGTGGATGCGTTTGTGTTGGATTTACGGGGGAATCCTGGGGGATTGCTGAGTGTGAGTATTCAGATTGCTCGTATGTGGTTGCATGAAGGGGCGATCGTCAGTACGGTTGATCGTCATGGCCATGTCGAGGCGGTTGAGGCGACTCGGACGGCGTTAACGGATTTACCTCTGGCGGTTCTGGTTGATCGCAATTCTGCTAGTGCGAGTGAGATTGTGGCCGGAGCGTTACAGGATAATGGACGAGCTACGATTATTGGCACACCCACGTTTGGTAAGGCGTTGGTGCAATCGGTGAATTCGTTGTCGGATGGTTCGGGGTTGGCGGTGACGGTGGCTCGTTACTTGACCCCCAATGGGACGGATATTAGTGAAAATGGCATTTTCCCGGATTCTCGGGTGGAGATGACGGGAAATGAGCAACTCTTGTTAAGTCGAGATGGAAGTCTTCGAGGAACTCCTTCTGATCCGGTTTATTCTCGGGCAATTGATGTTGTTCAAGCTCAGATTCCTGTCGCGAGTCGTAATGGTTCGACGGAGGCCGCTGTTAAGGTTCTACGGCTTAAGGATATTGAGAGTGTCCGGTAATCTGGTACGGGTTGGATAAGATTGAAATTCTTGGCTGAATCCGGTTGCGGATGTGAAAACCCCGATGTTGTGATGACATCGGGGTTTTGTAGCAGTCGCCAGATGTAAGACGATATCAATTTTGATCGATAACATGACGAGGCTTGATATCGGTTAATGTTGACGTTCTCCCCCGCCTGAAGGCAGGGGGATTCATCGTTCTACGAGTCTCCGTTAGCTGACAGGATTTCTCCAACCAACCAAGAGGGAGTCTCTCCCGATGCGTGAATTCGGGTGCGCCCCACCCTACTCAGTCCCAGTTTAAGGATGTTTATTGCTGCGTTCGTGTCGCGGTCGGCGACAAAGCCACAATGAGGGCAAACATGAGTTCGAGTCGATAGCGTTTTCTGCACTTTTTCCCCACAACTCGAACAGTTTTGACTGGTATTGTGAGGCGGTACGGCAATGGCTATCTTCCCGTATTTGTCGGCAAAGTATTCGAGCCAACGACGAAACAGCCTCCATCCCGCATCGCTAATCGATTTGGCGAGATGACGATTTTTGACTAGCCCTGCCACATTTAAGTCTTCATAGGCGACCAAATCGTTAGATTGAATTAAACGGAGTGCCACTCGTTTGGCAAACTCTTCTCGCTGCCGACTTACTCTTAAATGTTTGCGAGCATATCGCTGTCTTGCTTTTCGATAGTTTTGCGACTGGGGTTGTCCTTTACGGAATTTCTTAGACTTTTGACGGTTGAGTCGGTTGAGTTGCCTCTGAGATTTTCGATAGAATTGAGGAATTGGCTCGATATTTCCCTGGCTATCTGCCAGAAAATACTTCAAACCCACATCAATGCCTACCGTTTTTTGAGAGGGGGTTAGCGGCTTGGATACGGTCAGTCTCGGATCGAGCTTGATACAAAACTGAACGTAATAGCCATCAGCCC
>CAZXWM010000277.1:1363-5634 GCA_964644215.1 uncultured Phormidium sp. | reverse complement strand
TGGGGGCGAGTTTTGAACGAGTGGGGGAGTGGGTTCCCTGTCTCAGCTTTTATGAACAGTTGTTGGAGACGCCGGATCTCAGCCCCCATTGGCGACGTTACGCCCAACGACGCTGGTTAGCCACCAAATTAAAGCAGCAACAGTTCGCCGAGGGAACTAGCCCCCAACGGGCTCAAGATATCCGCGCCGAAATTCAACGCAAGGGCCAGCAATGGCAATTAGATGCAACGCGCATTCCCCCAGAACCCCAAGCCGCTGAACCCACCCGGCTACCGGGAACAGTGCAAGTTGAGGGATTACCCGAACGAGTGCTGTTGCAACGTCACGGTAACAGGGCGCAGTTTGTCTTAGGGGAAGTGTCAGTCGAAGCCGTCCAAACTAGCAAGTCGTTACAGGTGACGTTACGTTCTCGGCAGACGGAGGACAGCGTCTTCGTCAAACTGACTCGCAAGGGGGGACTGGTTCGTCGCCAGGACTTGACAATTTACACCGATGATGGTAATAGCTTGCTGTTTCGTCTGGAACAGGTCTGCGTCGGGCGACTGGTGTATCGGGGGGGGAATCCCCGCGTGGAGGTTGTGCTGTCTGGTTTAGACAAGCGTCAACGAATCTGCATTCGTCCAGGGTTGTAGTGGATTAACAATTTGGCTGATAGGAACCTCCCCAATTAGCTCTTGACGAGAGAAGCGGTTTGTGCAGTAAAAATACAAAACCATGAACTTATATTAAATAGGAGTTCGATACTAGCAGATTTAGCATTGTTATAGTAAAGTAGAGTAGAGAGCATTTTGCTAAAAAGTTTATTAAATAATTCGAGGAAAAACCAAGAATGGGGCTACAAAAACCGGATGCTAAAACCCGCTTACTGTTAATGCTTTGGGCTTCTGGAGAAGACAGTATTCCCAAGGGAAAGTTGCTCCAAAAAGTCAAGCGGTCTGCGGAGAAATCGGGAGATTTTGACCCTGTTTTTGAGGACTTAGTAGAGCAAAAGGCCATTACGACGGAAAAAGCGGGTCAGTCATTTCGCGTTCGCTTAGGCGATCGCGGCTTAAACATCCTTCAAGAAGGTTTAAACAATGCCAGTTTTAGCTTCCCCGGCAACATTGTTAGCAGTCGCTTAGCCAATGCCCTCTTGCAATGGCATCGTCAAGCCGCCACCACCGCTGTTCCCAAAACCACTGAAAAAGCAATTCTCTCCTATGATGCCTTCAAAACGGCAGCCTTAGAGGTCTATGATCGTCTAAACAAGGACTATCATTTAGAGCATTTAGTGCCAATTTATCAGATTCGTCGGGGTTTGGGCGATCGCGTCAGCCGCTCTCAATTTGACGACTGGATGCTGGAAATGCAAGCAGAGGACATCTTGCAACTTCAAGGAGGCAGTTTACCCGCTAATCAGTCCAATCCCGAAAGCTTGGCCGATTCCATCACCACAGAACTCAGTGGCCTCCGCTGCTACGCCAAGCGGCTTTAAGTTTATCCATCAATTGCCATCACTCTACCCGACTTTTCCCCCTAAGCAGTACGACTCAACCCGTTTAGATCTCTCATGGCAGATTCCGTTTCCCCCCTCAATGATCTCCAGGCCGCCATTCAACAAGACAACCCCTTTAACCGGGAGTTAATCATCAAACGACAAGCCGTTTGGAACGGTGAATTTATCGACGTTCCCAGTATCAATGCCGAAGCCTCTGATACAGTATTTCGCGCCCTCGCTGACATTTCTCAAGGCAGACGCAACGTCGCAGGAGTGAGCTTAGTCGCTGAAAAAGGTCTTGGCAAAAGCCATATTATCGGCAGAATCCGCCATCATCTGCGGAGTAGTGGAGGAGCTTGGTTTATTTATATGGGGGATTATAACAATCTCAACCACATTAAACCAGAATTTCTCAATATCCTCTGCCAAAGTTTGCGGCAAACCGGCAGTCAAGAGGTCATGCAATGGCAAGAATTGGCGGCTGATTTGCTCAACGAAGCCCTCAAGCAAAGCCGCTCTGCGAAAGACTGGATGCAGGAGATTAAAGCCCGGATAAAAACCGAGCCTGATTTGATTGACGAGTTAGTTAATGAGGTGAACATCTGTCAACTTGATAACGGAATCGATAATAGTGATCCCTATCTCATCCGCAGTATTCTCTGGACGTTAGATCGCATCAAAGCACTGCAAGCCATCCGCTGGATTTCGGGAAAAGGAATTTCATCGAGAGACAGTGACATGATGGGATTACCCGAACAGGAGGAAGATGATCAAATCGATGAGTTTGAGCGTTCCTGCCAGATTTTAGATTTGATTAGTCAATATAATCCGATTTTAATTTGCTTTGATCAGCTCGAAGGAACAGAAATGTCAGACAGTGGCTTTAGCAAGGCACAGGTCATTGTCACCCTAGCCATGGACCTCTATAATTCCCTCAAGAAAGGGGTTGTTTTGACAGCTCTGTATCCTGATATTTGGCAATATGAAATTAGGTCTTTACCTCAAGCGGAAGCGGTTGTAGATCGTATTGGAGAAACTCGGGTTGATCTGAATTATTTAAACTCAAAAAATGTTGTTGACTTAGTGCAAGATTGGCTCAAGCAGTTTTATGAGCAGCGGGGATTAACGCCCCCAACATCAATCTATCCCTTCAAACAAGAAGCTCTTGAAGCCATTGGCCGACAACGGGCTACTGCTCGAGATGTCTTACAATATTGTAAGTCTCATTGGGGCATTCCTGATGCTCCTGAAGCTGAGGTTAAGGTTGAGGAAACTCCTCCTCCTACGACGACGCTCAAGCCTATTTTCGAGAAAGAATTGGCTAACTTGGATATCGAAGAGCGGCTAGAGGATAAATCCAGACTTGCCAAAGCCCTGAAATTTGCCTACCAATTTCTGATAAAACTAAAAAAAAATCTGGGAGATTTTGAGATTGAGGCAGTTGAAGGCATTAACACCCCGGCTTCCGAAGCCCGGTATTGCTTGGATTTCCGAATCATCGGACAACAAAACAATGAGGCTGTCAAGATTGGTGTAATGGTCTTGCAAATGTCGGGAGGTCGTGGGGTACAAGCCGGCTTAAAACGCTTAGTTGATTATGACAGTTATGGAATTACTCGGGGCTGTTTAGTCCGCTCCAAAGATATTAGCCGTTCGGCTCAAAAAGCCCAGTTTTTCCGCGACCAACTATTGCAAGAAAAGGGAGGAAAATGGGTCTCCCTAAAAGCTGAACCCATCAAGCCTTTACTGGCACTGTTAGAAATCTCTGAATCCTTGGAGGATTACGAGATTGACGAGGCGCAACTGCAAGAGTTTATCGAAGCCGAAAATCTCCTGATTGATAATCCCTTGCTTCAGGAGATTGTTAGCCGTCCTTCAGGTCAAAAACCTGAAGATGTGGTGGATGAAGATGCAGACAGTGATGAGGCTTAGATGAGCGATTAGTTGAGCCACGTTGAGCTTGAGAAAAACCGAGAAGCCAACAGGTTAGACTTTTAATCAGGCTACGTTCAATCTGTTTTTTATTACTGTCGATGTCCAATACATCTCCTCATACATCCGTTATCTTTCAAGCGTTGAGTCTCCCCCCTCTGGAGATGGCCAACCTCTTGCAAGGGGTGAGTATTGCGGCGATCGCCCCCCGATTTGTGCGCCCCAAACAACAGCAGTTCGGCCTCTGTGTCAGTCAAAC
This sequence comes from uncultured Phormidium sp., assembly GCA_964644215.1. GTDB lineage: Bacteria > Cyanobacteriota > Cyanobacteriia > Cyanobacteriales > Geitlerinemataceae > Sodalinema. The sequence continues at coordinate 1,966 of CAZXWM010000277.1, read as the reverse complement.
CTTCTCCGATGGCCCCGAGAAGTATCTCTATCATCAAGATGTATTAGCTACAGAGAGACTCGATTTAGACGAGAAGACTCTCATCATACCCGCTTGGGCGGTATGTGAAGACTGCGAAATTCTCAACGCCGACTCAGATTTAGCGGCCCTATCTGCCCTATCTGAGAGTACCATTTGGACTACAGAGATGTTTAGCCAAATTCTGGCGCAACGTCCGACCTTGTTTTTAGCCTATTTGCGAGTGTACCGACTTCCCGAACCCCTGGTGATGTCTCAAGGGGCCACCCCTCGGGAACCTCGTCAGTTCTTAGGCTTACCCGAAACCCTAACGTTACGCCAAGAGAATCCCGTTTTGGGCGATCGCCAGTTTGCGGAATACCATCAGGATTTACGGAAACGCCAACCCCTCGACTCCCTACAACGACAACTGCGCCAACTCACCATTTCCCAACCGAATCTTGAGGCGGCGATTCAGCAATTTCAGCAACAGTGGCGCGGCTTAGACAACACCACTGAAACCTCCCTTTTACCCCGCCGCGATCCTGACTTAGACTGGATTGAACGCATCAGCGAAGTCGGGAACTCCAGTGACGGCTATGAATT
>CAZXWM010000277.1:1093-1353 GCA_964644215.1 uncultured Phormidium sp. | reverse complement strand
GCCCTCCTGAAACTCGGCTTTCGCAATTCCGAACAGAACCCCAAAGCCAGCCTCAATCCCGATCAGACTGGGGGTGCAGGTGGCTTAGATGTCTATTGCGAGTCTCCCTATCCCCTAGTGGGAGAGTGCAAAGCCAGCCAAGGCGATCGCGTTCCCGACAGCACCCCCGCCCAACTGATTAAACTCGGTCAAAAGTACCTAAATGTCGCCGATGGGGAGTATGCCGGAAGCCTATATGAACGCTGTGTTAAAGTGATTTT
>CAZXWM010000277.1:0-1083 GCA_964644215.1 uncultured Phormidium sp. | reverse complement strand
GACCCCAGATGCTGACCAAGTTGCCCGAGGAAATGAAATGAATGTGTTACGCCCCGAAACCCTAGAAACCTTGATAAAACTCCAAGCCAACTATCCCGGTTCTGTGGATTTACAGGAGTTAAAGGAAAATCTGAATGCTGCGCCCTTTGGCGAAGAGGCGGATCGTCAACTGGAAAATTATATCCAAACCTTGCAAGCACGAATTAAACAGCGAGCCGATATTATTTCGGCGCTCAAGGTTGCTATTGATACAGCTAACTCAAGCTCAATGACGGTTGGTAATTTTGTGTTTTCACTGAAATTTATTGATGATAACTATAAATACCTAAATCAGTTAGGAGAGCAGGGTATTTATGAGCTGTTAATTGAACTGTCGTCCCCCTTGACTGGCTATATTCGACGGGAGAAAAAAGGCGACTGGCGGGAGGATTGCTTTTCGGTCATCCGAGACTGGAGTCTGTGATTTCCCAGAACCCAGTCGCCGAGTTGTTCAAACTTACCGGCCAGGCTGGAATTTTTTTGCCCAAAGCTTGACAATTAAAACTAAATATAGTATAGGCTCAAATTGAGTGTATTGGAGACCCGAGCCAACACTCCATCCGCTCTGGCTTGCACTAGATCCTGGATGGAGATTGACCAAGTCACAAATCTTAATAATAGGCGCAAAAGGGCGTTACATCGGGGCAATCCCTGAGCGATTGGCATCCGATCTGACACTGAGAATCAAATTCAGTATAATTACGGAATTACCATAGGAATCTAGCCCAGCCTCGGGCAACGGCTTGACGATGGGATACATCCGGGTGCATCCCCAATCGCTCGACGCAGTGCATCATCCCTTGAGCAACAAAATCAACTTGAACGCTCTTCGGTGGACCTGATCCCGGTTGAAATCCCCTGGTTGATGGTTTTTCATAACCATTGCGACGGGGTATTGTTGTTTTTTTTTAATCCAAATTTTTAATGTTTAAACTTTACTTATAATATATAATTAAGTTTTAAAAGTCTTTTTTTGATCAAAAATAAGTAATTTTGAATAATTTGACTTTTTATCAAAAATGTCGTATATTTGTATATATAAGT
>CAZXWM010000276.1:0-5637 GCA_964644215.1 uncultured Phormidium sp. | reverse complement strand
TTCCCGACTCCGACTACCCCCATCCGGAGTGGTTCCGGTTGGCTCATCCCCGCCGTACTGTTCGGATAATTCACAAGTTAGACTCTGATGACGTGCATGGTGTGTCCTCTCTCAGTCCAAAGTGAGAGTGCCCAGGGAACAGTCTGTCACCTGAAGCTACCCAGAATGGTATCACAACAGTTTCATTTCAGCCGTTGACCAACAGGAAAACCCCGTTCCTCAAACGACGAGGAACGGGGAAGATAACCTGACTAAGAGTGACTTAGCCAAAGGTAGAGCCATTCCAGCCCCACATCGCTCCTTTGGCATCAGCAAACTCAATATAAATCCGTTTCCCAGGGACCCCCAGGCGAGTCTCAATTTCTTGACAAAAATCAGCACTCATGGCACTCGTCTGGGCTGAACTCATCGAGCCAATACTTTTGACTTCGACAAAACAAACCGGGTCAAGGGTTCCGCCAAAGGTCATCGGCACATCGGCCTCAAAGGCCGTCATCACATAGGATTCTGATTTACCGAGATGTCCCGATAGCTTTGAGGATAGGACTTGTAACATTCCTTCGACGGCAGCTTTATCGGGAGCGGGGGCAGAGGTTTTAACTTGGATTAAAGGCATGGGGGAAGAAGGGAACAGGGAACAGGGAACAGGGAATAGGGAACAGGGAACAGGGAACAGGGAACAGGGTAGGGGCGAACCTTTATGGTCGCCCGTTTCTCCATCGGAGGGGTTAGCCGCCGTAGTTCCAGCCGGTGCTTTCGAGGCTGAGAATCTCTCCTTCGCGGTGAACGCCTGCGGCGATGACTTCTCCGACGAAAACAGTGTGATCTCCTTTCTCGACGGAGCCGACCACCTGACATTCTACATAGCCGAGAGAGTCTTTGATAATTGGACAACCTGTTTCGGCGGTGTAAAATTCGACATCCTCAAATTTGTTGCCGACGCGGCTTTGAGGTTTGAAGAATTTTTGGGCTAGGTCTTTTTGCCCGAGTTCGAGGAAGCTCAGACTAAACACGCCACTGGATTTGAGCATTTCGTGGGAACCGCTGTCATTTTTGACGCAGTTGACGATGAGCGGCGGTTCAAAGGACGACTGCATCACCCAACTGGCGGTAAAGCCGTTGAGGTTATCGCTGTTGATATCTTTGACGCCGCAAATATAAAGGCCGTGGGGGATTTTGCGGAGTAGTGTTTTCTTGGCTGCTTTTTTGTCGTCGGTGTCTAGCATGGTGGTTTGGGAAGATAGGGAATAGGGAACAGGCAAGAGGCAGTAGGGGCGTACCTTTATGGTCGCCCTCTTCGGGCAAGAGGCAAGAGCGGGGGCGCGCCCTCTCCTGGCAAAACGCCCTAGCTGCTTTGAATGTTGGGGGACATTTTGGGTGAGAGGGATAGGGGCGTGTCTTGTTGAGTTTCCCCGGCCCAGGCTCGATAGTCGGCAATGAGATGACGGGTGAGCCGTTGTTTAACGGTGTGTAACACGCTGGCTAGGAGTGTGTTGCCTGTGGCATCGATAATGGGTTTGGGGGTTAGCCAGAGGGCTGGGGGCATATCCACGGCCACTTTGAGGTCGGCTTTCCCGTACAGGGTGGTTTTGCCGTTGTGGGTGCGGGGTTCGAGTCGCCCCACTAAGTCGAGGGAAAACCGTTGGTTGATGTATTCAACGCCGCGAATTTCGCAGCCAACGGAGCGTAGCTTCACGGTTCCTTGGGCATCGGCCCAAACTCGCATATCTACGGTCGGCTGAAGGGTCAGCATTAGGAAATGCAGGGGACGCATTTTGAGGCGGAAACAGTCTGCACTCAGGACATCGACTTGACTGGGGTCAACTAGGGCTGTGACGAGTCGCTGAGGTTGTCGCAGGTAATGCTGAATCGGAATGGGTTGGTCGGGGACGGGAATTTCGACGGGGACAGAAGAGGTAAAGCGGCTACGCATAACATCCGCAAAAAAGCAACATCAAATAAACGGTTCTTAACAAAATTATACAATCAATTGGCCGCCACGGGTATCCCTCTCAGGTTAGAGCCGGGCAGGGGAAGCGAGTAAACGCTTTGGTAGAAAAGGGTTTAGGCTATTTTTCAGTGTTTTCCGATCCTACTGCATGGTTTAGGTTTCTTTGCCAAAACGTTACATTTTTTAGGGGCGATCGCCAAAACTTTAACAAACCTTCATCTTTCGCCCAATCCCGTCTCTGGCCCCTCTCTGGCTTAAAAGGCCTGAATCCAGGCTTTGACCTCATACTCGGTCCAGATGCCATGTTTCCAGTAGGGGTCATTCTCAATCAGTTGCCGAACGCTGGCTTCGTTTTCGGCGTCATAGATGCCAAACACCTGGGTGTTGTCGGCGGTGGGACCGAGGGTGACGAGAATACCGGCGTCTTTTTGTTGGGCGAGTCCGTCTAAGTGAGCTTGGCGATAGGGTTGTCGTTTGTCCAGGGCATTCTCGCAATAGCGGCCCCAGAGGATATATTTAGCCATGGTTCACGATCCGTTAGAGACAAGATTTAGAGACAAGATTTATATTAGGTGGCCGATGACTTGCGTAGAAAGGGAATCAGCCGTTTGCCGACATCGTCCGACCAATGTTCTTGGGGGTAATGGGCGGCTTCGGGAAGGCTGACAAAGTCGCCATTTTCAAGTTGTTGACTGAAGGACTGGGCCGGTTCAGGGGCCAGCCAGGGGTCAACCATGCCCCAAATGACGAGGGTGGGTTGACTCCAGGAGGCGAAACCTTGGCTAATTTCGCTCATGGCGGTCTTCAGTTGTAGATTTTGCAGGGTGTAGAGAAGCGATCGCCCGGAATCGGAGGTTTTCAGCCAGGGACGACGATAGACATCGAGATCTTCGTCGGGGATGACAAAGCCGCTACCGGCTTCTAGGGTGCGGTCAATCAGCAGGGGGTCTTGGGTCATCATGTCGCCGATGAGGGGAAAACTCATTTGTTTGAGTTTCCAGGGGAGTTTCGCTTCGGGGGAGAGGGGGGCGTTGAGAATGGCGAGGCGGTCGATGCGATCGCGGTGGCGTAGGGCGTATTGTAGGCCGACGGACCCTAGGAAGCCCTGTAGGACCAAGGAAATGCGATCGAGGTCCATGGCATCGAGAAAGCCCTGTAATGCCTCGATAAAGGCATCTGGGGTATAGGCAAAGTCTCGTTTTTGCGGTTTATGCGATCGCCCGAACCCCAACCAATCTGGGGCAATTCCCTGAAGTCCTTGACTGGCTAAATCTGGCAGTAAAGCACTCCAACTGTAGCCAAGGGAGGGCAAACCATGAAGGAAGACCACTGGGGGGGCTGTGGGGGGATTGGGGGGATGCACCTCGCGGTAAAACCAATCCCCAGATGGAGTTGTAATAATTTTCTCGTCAACGGCCACAGTAATCTTAAGTAACGTTTTTAACGCTGCCGCAATCCAAAGGGGCGATCGCGTTCGTAGTATCTTACCAAGCTTTACGACGTTAAAACAGTCAATATATTATGTCTAGTCATGAGCGCCAACTTGCCATTTCCCTGCTCTTGTTGAGGTTGAGTGTATTTCTGGTGATGTTCGTTTGGACTCTCGACAAATTCCTCAATCCTGACCACGCGGCGCGCATCTTTGAAAATTTCTACAAAATCGGGGGGTTAGGCAACGAAATATTTTATATCATCGGGGCCATCCAACTGCTGATTATTTTAGGATTCGTAGCCGGCTTCAAAAAGCGCTGGACCTATGGCATCGTTTTGTTTTTACATTCAGTTTCCACGTTTTCCTCCTTCCGTCAATACCTTGACCCTTTTAACAACCTGCTATTTTTTGCGGCCTTCCCCATGTTAGCAGCTTGTTTCACTCTGTATTCTCTGCGCAAGCAGGATACTATTTGGACAATAGATGTCTAAGCAACGAGTCAGACAAAGATTGCATTTAATTTAACCAAAAAGCGTTCCCAGTCATTAACTGGGAACGCTTTTTAAGCAACAACTATCATGCTGTTGTTAGCCGTCAACAATTAACGACCGATAGCAAGCGGTTGACGGCAACACTATAGGTGTCGAATATAGGTGTCGAACCCCAAGGGCTTAAAATTCCATTTCAGCCGCTTGAACTTTCTCAACCTGTTTCTTCTTGAGAACCAGCATGATTTGAGCCACAGCAACCAAGGCAAAGAAGCCTAACAAGCCTTGAATCCGGGCGGAACTTTGCAGAACAATTTCCGTATCTTTCTGACCAAAGCCGCCGACATTGGGATCGTTGGTGAGGGCATCACCGGCGGCCACAACATCACCAACCGAGGCCAACATCTCGGGACCCGGAGGAACCGACTCAACCACCTCAGACCCGTCTTCAGTGGTTAACGTGACCGTATAGCCACCCTCATCACTGGGTTCAATGGAGTCAATGGTTCCGGCGTGTTGAGCTTTATAAGCAATGTTATTGCTGTTATTACCGGCCGGATAGATTTGGCCACGACCCCGGTTCCCAGCGGCGTGAACCGAATACTTACCAAAGTTAACGGAAGAATCGCGATTGGGGTCAGGAGACAGAACTGGGAAGACCAATTCCTGGTGTTCCTCACCCGGAAGGGGACCGACGAGAATGACATTCTCTTGGTCGGGGGTATAGGTCTGATAGAAAATGCCTTCGATTTCTTCCTTGAGGTCTTCAGGAATGCGATCGTCAGGAGCGATCTTGAAGCCTTCGGGGAGCATTAGCACCGCACCGACATTCAAGCCAGCCTTACTACCATCCCCGAGAATTTGCTGTTTGGAGGTATCGTAAGGAACCTGGATAACGGCCTTAAAGACCGTATCAGGAAGCACCGACTGGGGGACTTCAACATCCATGGCTTTTTCAGCCAGGTGACAGTTGGCGCAAACAATGCGTCCGGTGGCTTCACGAGGGGTTTCTGGAGCTGTTTGTTGAGCCCAGAAGGGGTAAGCGGCCGCGGCTTGAGGAACTAGGAGGTCACTGGCCACAAAGACAGCCGCTGCTGCCAGAGTAACCAGGAGTCCTTTCCTCACCAGGGTCATCAAAGGGGCGAACTGTTGGGTCGCCCAAGCACTAGAGTATTTCATCAATTGTGACAACGTTCTCTTCTCTCAATGGCTAGGGGGATTCTCAAAATTATCTCTCCCCGGTGGGGAGAGGTTGGGGGAGCGTTAAACCCACCAGGGGGTTTCCTGAGTGCGGAAGTCTTCTTCAGTCCACTCAGCGAGAACCACCTTGTCGTCCTCTGCCACATCCACATGGACTAAGGCCAGAGACAGAGGCGCGGGACCGCGAACCACTTTACCCGCTTTGTTGTATTGAGACCCGTGACAGGGGCAGACAAACTTCTCTGCACTCGCATTCCAGGGAACTACACAGCCGAGGTGAGTGCAAATGGCGTTGAGGCCGTAATCGGCGATCGCCTGTTCACCTTCAACGACGATGTAGGTGGGGTCTCCTTTGAAGCCTTGAGTGAGGACGCGATCGCCCACATTGTGTTCAGCGAGGAAGCTCGCCGCTTTGACATCATTGCCGAGGGCATCTTTAGCGACAATCGTGCCACCACTGCCACCACTCGACGGGGGAATAAAGTATTTAACGACGGGGTACAGCGCACCGAGAGCCGTTCCGGTAACTGCACCAAACGTCAGAAAGTTCATGAATTGCCGTCGTC
>CAZXWM010000275.1:0-5659 GCA_964644215.1 uncultured Phormidium sp. | reverse complement strand
TGGCCGCGTAACGTCGTTCAAATTCTCGGTAGCTGAGGCGATCGCCGTTTTCTAAAGGCGGATAAATCTGAGTCTGAAGTACCATGGTGGTTCTGAAGTCCTAGACTGGGGACTCTTCTATTATGGCAACTGAATCGTCGAGGCGAAGGGAGAGTCCGCCGAGACATCCACGATAATCCAATCCAGACTCGTTCCCGAAATCCGGTATAATTGGGAAGGTGAAAACTGTGCCGAAGCATTAAACATTGAAGTTACTAAAAAACAAGATGAAATTGTCTCAACTCCATCAAGCGATCCAAACGTTTAGTGTTACTTAAACACTATCAAAGCTTAATTTCAATGGCTCAAGAGTCTCATAAACCCATTTTTTATCTTAAACCTGCTAATGGAGCCATCGGTGCTTATAGATATGCGGTGAGGGATGTATACAAGGACTTTAAAGACCTGGCTGAGAAGATTTATGGTCGAACTAACCGCTGCACCAGGTTTGTTATCCTGCACGGCTAGTTTTCACGAATTTCTACTAATGTCTCGCCAGTAGCTAAGAGTTCTAAAGTTCTAGGTAATGTCTCACTCAGAATTTCGCGTAACTTAGCATTGGAGGTATTGCCACAAGTCAACCAAATAATTTGTGGCGGCGCACCCAACCGCTCGACTAGATCCACAAAATCGCTGTCTTTTGTCATCACAACAGCTTTTTGAGCTTTTGCAGCCTCAAAGATTTCAGGATCTTCAGCATCTCTGAGCCCTAGATCGCGTAATGCTATTGCTTCAATGCCAAACGTACTGGCAATCCATGTTGTAATTGCCGGAGACAAGTGTGCATCCACCCAGATTTTCATGCTACCAAAACTGGGTGATTAAGTTTTCGCGAGGCGTATAACAGGGATGCCTTTAGATCATCAGCCTCAAGATCGGGCATTTCCTCTAAAATTTCTCCTGCATTTAGCCCTGCTGCAAATAAGTCGAGTACATCTGACACCCGAATTCTCATACCTCGGATACAGGGACGACCACCACACTGCCTGGGATTAATCGTGATTCTCTCAAGTAAGGGTGACATAGACAAATTTCAGTCCCGCTAGCTGTTGCTCTCTCAATTATGGATGATATTGGTCGTACTGAGACAAAGCAAAGGGGACAAAGTCTCTGTCGTATCTGCTACAGCATTCCTTGATTATGGCAACTGACGCATCAAGGCGAAGGGAGAGTCCGCCGAGACATCCACGATTATCGAGACCTTTCCCCGAAATCCGCTATAGTTGGGAAGGTGCAAACTGTGCCAAAGCCGTGTCGAATTAAGGGGTTGAGCTGTGGCGATCGTTGCAATTGCCAGTCCGAAAGGAGGTGTGGGAAAAACCACCTCCACGATCGCACTGGCAGGATTACTGGCCCAAAGCCAAAGTTGTTTGGCGGTGGATCTGGACCCCCAGGGCAATCTAACGATGGGATTTGGCATCGAGATGGAAAAAGACCAAATTGGCAGTTATGACGTGATGACGCGCCAGGAAACCCCCGCAGAACCGATTATTGAGACGGAGATGGGGCTGCATATTTTGCCCACGGATAGCACCCTGGCTAAAGCGGAAAACGAAATTTCTGAGGATCCCAAACGTTTCTTTGTCCTCAAAGAGCAACTTAAGTCGCTACAAACTCGCTATAGCAACATTCTCATTGATTGTCCTCCCAATATGGGATTGCTGACGCTAAATGCGTTGGCGGCGGCCGATGCGGTGTTAGTACCGGTGCAATGTCAGTATTATTCCTTGCGAGGCCTCGATCGCCTCTTTGATGAAATCTCCGATATCCGCAAAACCTATAATCTGCGTTTGCGACTGCTGGGGGTGTTGCCGACGATGGCGGAAAATACCCTGATGACGCGGCGAGTCTTAAAGGAACTGAAAAAACGCCATCATCAGGTGACTATCTTTAAGCCAGTTCCCAAATCCATCCAATTTGCCGAAGCTAGTTTTGTCGGCCAACCCATCCACCGCTTCAGCCGCAATCGTAAACTCATTGAACCCTATGAACGGGTGATTCGGGCGATCGCACCCCAAACCCAGAACACCCCCAAAGAGTATCTCCTCTAACAAATCCTCGGTAACTGTTCCCCACTCAATAGATCCACCGTTCGCAGGGAACCAATCTCACTCATCATGGTGACAGGGGGTTTGCTGGTGTCTGTGACGACGCCAATTTCGGCGGCCCCCTCTCCTAAACTTTCTAACGCCGCCTGGGCCTGATCTGGGGGGACAAAAGCCACAAAGCGGCCCTCATTGGCTAAATAGAGGGGATCGAAGCCGAGAATTTCACAGGCCCCCTGGACATCATCGCGGACAGCGATCGCCCTCTCATCCAAGCGAATCCCCAATTGAGCGGCCACCGCAATCTCATTTAAGGCACTCGCTAAGCCACCTCGGGTTAAATCTCGCAGACAATGCACCTCAATTCCGGCGTTCAGTAGGGCCAACACCTCCTCGGCGACGGGGGCCGAATCGCTTTCAATGGCTGTCTCGAACATTAACCCCTCGCGCACCGCCATAATGGCAATCCCATGACGGCCAATGTCACCATTTATTAACACCACGTCCCCCACCTGGACTTGACTCGGGGAAATCAGGCGATCGCCGGCCACAACCCCCACACCAGCGGTATTAATAAAGATGCCATCTCCCTTCCCGCGATCGACAACTTTGGTATCTCCTGTAACAATTTTGACTCCTGCTCTCTCAGCCGCCGCCGCCATGGACTGCACCACTTGCCAGAGAATCGACATGGGCAGGCCTTCTTCTAAAATAAACCCGGCCGTGAGGTATTGAGGACGCGCACCGGCCATGGCTAAATCATTCACTGTGCCATAGACAGCCATCGAACCAATATCGCCACCAGGGAAGAACAGGGGATGAACCACATAAGAATCAGTCGTTAAGGCAATGCGATCGCCCTTTAAGCTCAACGTCGCCGCATCATGCTGCACCTGGTCCGAAGAGCCAAACCCCGGCAGAAAGACTTGATTAATCAGTTGTTGCATCAACCGTCCTCCCCCTCCATGAGCCAATAAAACATGAGGATATTGCTGAAGCGGCAGCGGACAAGACACCGAGGTAACGTCAAAATTATTCATAGTTGTTCATTAACTTTTATATCGTAAGTTAGACTATCTTAACAAATACAATTCACAGATTTTTGTAAATTAACTTGAGTTTTAGTTGATTTTCTTCGAGACACTCCTCACAATAGAGGCAGTTCAAACCATTATGTTCGAGGAAGAAAAACAACCCCTGTGTTACTTAATAACATCTTAAAGATTTCCTAATCTTTACATCAAGAAACAGTAGCACAGATAACAGAAGCCTTGTGCTAAGCCTGGGGGCGATCGCCGCAGTCACGCGACCTACGCCCCATTTGCTCCCTAATGCGATCGCCCCGCTCCAACCGAAATCCGAGGAAACACGCATGACTCCCACCCAGACCTCAACCGCCGCGAAATCTCCCGAAAAAGCAAAGACCAAAGACGGCAAACCCGATAAACGCTTCAAAGTTCTCGACATCACGATGAAGCGCAACCAGTACCGACAAGATGCGCTCATCGAAATCCTCCACAAAGCGCAAGAAGCCTTTGGTTTTCTCGAAGAAGATGTCCTAAGCTACGTCGCCCACAAACTGCAACTGCCCCTCTCCCAAGTCTACGGCGTTGCCACCTTCTACCATCTTTTCTCCCTCAAACCCAGCGGTGCCCATACCTGCGTCGTCTGTCTGGGAACCGCCTGCTACGTCAAAGGCGGTGGCGACATCCTCAAAGCCGTCGAGGGCGACGTGGGTATTGCGGCCGGTGAAACCACCGAAGACGGACAAGTCTCCATCGTCACCGCTCGTTGCATCGGGGCCTGTGGCATTGCCCCAGCGGTTGTCTATGACGGCAAAGTTGCCGGCCAGCAAACCCCCGAACAAACCTGCGATCGCATCCATAGCTGGAAACAAGCAGACAGCTAAGCCCAGCCCTCACCCGTACGATATTAAGGACTAACCGCCATGGAACGAGCTGAACTACTAGAACAGGCCACCACAGCCAAACAAGCCCAAAAACGCATCCGCGTCCATTGTTGCACCTCCACCGGCTGCCAAGCCTCCCAATCCCTCGACGTTAAAAAACAACTCGACAACGCCATCAAAACCCACAACCTTGGCGATACCGTCGAAGCCATCGGCGTCGGCTGCATGGGGTTCTGTGGCCAAGGGCCAATGGTAGAAATCGAAGATGCCGACGCCCCAGCCGAGAAAAAACACTATCAAAAAGTCACCCCCGAACAAGCCGAAAGCATCATCGGTAGCCTCAACGGTTCCGGCGAGGCCGAGGCCATCCAAGGCGATCCCAACCATCCCTTCTTTAGCCGCCAACTCCTCATCGTGCGCGAACATAGCGGCCGCATCGATCCCGAACGCATCGACGAATATCTAGCCGTCGGCGGCTACCAGGCCCTACATCATGCCATCTATGAAATGACTCCCGCCGAAGTGGTGCAAGAAATCACCCAATCGGGACTACGGGGCCGAGGGGGTGCAGGCTATCCCACCGGCTTAAAATGGGCTACCGTGGCCAAAATGCCCCCCGGACAGAAATACATCATCTGTAACGCCGACGAAGGCGATCCTGGGGCGTTTATGGACCGCAGCGTCCTCGAAAGTGACCCCCATCGTGTCCTAGAAGGGATGGCGATCGCCGGCTATGCCGTTGGCGCCAGCCAAGGCTACATCTACGTTCGCGCCGAATATCCCCTCGCCATTACCCGGCTGCAAAAAGCCATCCAACAAGCCAAACGCAAACATTGCCTGGGGGCGCAAATCTTCGACTCCCCCGTCGATTTCACCATTGAAATCCGCGTCGGGGCCGGGGCCTTCGTCTGTGGCGAAGAAACCGCCCTCATCTCTTCCGTCGAAGGGGGACGCGGCAACCCTCGTCCTCGCCCTCCCTATCCCGCCGTCTCAGGATTGCACGGCTGTCCGACACTCATCAACAACGTCGAAACCCTCGGCAACATCTCCCCCATCATCCGCAACGGGGCCGAGTGGTTCACCGGCATTGGCACCGAACGCAGCAAAGGGACCAAAATCTTCTCCCTCACCGGCAAAATCCGTAACAACGGACTCATCGAAGTTCCCATGGGCATTACCCTACGGCAAATTGTCGAAGAGATGGGCGGCGGCGTTCCCGGCGGGAACAGCGTCAAAGCCATCCAAACCGGTGGCCCCTCGGGTGGGTGCATTCCCGATCGCGAACTCGATACCCCCGTCGATTATGACTCCCTGCGGGAACTCGGATCAATGATGGGGTCCGGTGGCATGGTGGTCATGGATGACGACACCAGTATGGTGCAAGTGGCCCAGTTTTATATGGAGTTTTGCCGGGGTGAAACCTGTGGTAAGTGCATCCCCTGTCGCGCTGGAACCATGCAAATGTACCAACTGCTGACCAAACTCCTCGATGAGAAAGCCACCAAACGGGACTTAGATAAACTCAAAGAACTCTGCGGCATGGTACAAGCCACCAGTCTCTGTGGCTTAGGCCAAACCGCCCCCAACCCCGTCCTCAGTACCCTGCATTACTTTGAACAAGAGTACCTGGAGTTGGATCAAATTATCATAGAATATGTTCAACAAA
>CAZXWM010000274.1:0-5675 GCA_964644215.1 uncultured Phormidium sp. | reverse complement strand
TGAGGCGGGAAATAATCAAAGAACGTTGAGAGATCTCAACCCGTTCTTCCTCCGTATCGAGGCGATCGCGTTCCTCAGGCGAGAGATGGCTGTTCGGATCAAGATTTGGTTCAGGATTAGGGGTCATAGCACTCCAATCAATGGCACCTCAAGAGATTATCTGCCCAAATCATAGCCATTTTCGCCACTCGCATCCCAACCCAGTCCCTCAGTTTGTCCCCAGCCAAATCGTCACCCCGTCGCCAGCCGCGATCGCATCTGAGCAAACTCGCCCCAATCCGGGTTCAGATTTGCGTTAGGATCAAAGAGTTCTTTAACCCTACATCACATACTCGTCCATGGTCGTTTCCCAGTCTTCTGTCAGCGAACACGCCGAACAGCCGATTCGCCTTCCTCGTACCAGCGAATCGGACTCCATCAAACGGATTCGCCACACCGCCTCCCACGTCATGGCGATGGCCGTACAACGGTTGTTCCCCGGAACCCAAGTGACGATTGGCCCCTGGACAGAATATGGCTTCTACTACGACTTCGATCGCCGTGAACCCTTCACCGAGAAAGATCTCAAAGCCATCAAAAAAGAGATGGTGAAGATTATCAAAAAGAAACTCCCCGTCAGCCGCGAAGTCGTCAGCCGAGACGAAGCCCAAAAACGCATCGAGAAAATCCAAGAACCCTACAAACTCGAAATCCTCGCCGACATCAAAGACGAACCCATCACCGTCTATCACCTCGGCGACCAATGGTGGGACCTCTGTGCCGGTCCCCACGTCGAAACCACCGGCGACCTTCACCCCAAAGCCATCGACCTCGAAAGCATCGCCGGGGCCTACTGGCGTGGCGACGCCAACAACCCCCAACTGCAACGAATTTACGGAACCGCCTGGGAAACCCCCGAACAACTGCAAGAGTATAGACGACGCAAACAAGAAGCCCTTAAACGAGATCACCGCAAACTCGGCAAAGAACTCGGCCTGTTCGTCTTCAACGATGTTGTCGGTCCGGGCCTCCCCATGTGGACCCCCAAAGGAACCCTGCTAGGCTTCCTCAAACAAGAACAACAAAAACGGGGCTATCAAGACGTCGTCACCCCCCACATTGCCCGTGTGGACCTCTTCAAAACCTCCGGTCATTGGCAGAACTACAAAGAGGATATGTTCCCCATGATGTCTGACGAGGACTCCAGCCTCGAAGAGGAACGGGGGTTCGTCCTCAAACCAATGAACTGCCCCTTCCATGTGCAACTCTACAAAAATGAATTGCGCTCCTATCGGGACCTCCCCATCCGTTACGCCGAATTTGGCACCGTCTATCGTTACGAACAGTCCGGGGAACTCGGCGGCCTGACTCGGGTGCGCGGCTTTACCCAAGATGACTCTCACCTCTTCGTCACCCCCGAACAACTCGAAGCGGAATTTCTCAGCGTCGTGGACTTGATTTTGACCGTCTTCCAAAACCTGCGTTTAACCAACTTCAAATCCCGCCTCAGCACCCGTGACGCCGACTCCGACAAATATATCGGCTCGGATGCCGCCTGGGACAAAGCCGAGAACGCCATCCGCCAAGCCATGGAATCTCGGGGAATGAGCTACTTTGAAGCCCCCGGAGAAGCCGCCTTCTACGGTCCCAAACTCGACTTTATCTTCCAAGATGCCCTCGAACGAGACTGGCAACTGGGAACCGTTCAGGTGGACTATAACCTCCCCGAACGCTTTGAACTCGAATATGTGGCCGAGGATGGCTCTCGTCAGCGTCCCGTCATGATTCACCGCGCCCCCTTTGGCTCCCTAGAGCGTCTGATTGGGATTTTGATTGAAGAGTACGCCGGAGACTTCCCCCTCTGGTTAGCCCCCGAACAGGTGCGGCTGTTGCCCGTCAGCGAGGAGTTTTTACCCTTCGCCAAGGAGGTAGAAGCGCAAATGCTGGCCGTTGGCATTCGTGCTAAAGCTGATACCAGTAATGAACGCTTGGGTAAACAAATTCGCAATGCCGAGAAGGGGAAAATTCCCGTCATGTGCGTGGTGGGGGCTAAGGAAAAAGAATCTAACTCTCTCAGTGTCCGCACTCGTGCTTCTGGGGAGTTAGGGGCCTTGGAAATTCCCGAGGTGATTGAGAAACTCACCACGGCGTTACAGACTCGCGGCGATTTCTAACTAATCTGTTGTTCTCGTTGAGTTGGTCAAGTTCAGAAACGGGGTGTCCATCCAGAACACCCCAATTTCTTGGGTTAAGCAAAGAAGATAAAATTCAGTACAGCATTGAGTCGGATGGATAGGGTTTTAGTTTCGGTAGCTCAAAACGACAATAACGATCCGATTTTAGGAGCTTTTTTAGAGTTTCTAGCCCGGGATATTGCCAAAAATCCTCAGTGTTTAGAACCGGTTAGCACGAATCTCTTAAGCCGAGTTCAATCCTTACTCGGGGATGTCGATGTCTCTCTTGATCAGCCTCTAGCAGACGAGGATGAGTAGGGGGGGCGGATGATGCGACTCGCCAGGACAGCGGCAACGGTTGACTGAGGTCTAGGGGAAGTATCGAGATTTCTCTCCTAGATGCCTCTCCCCGGTTGATCCCCTGGGCTATAATGACCCTTGGCGTTACGGCTGCCTCCTGGGGCTGGCCGAACTTCTTTTCAATTTTCTTATAAAAGCCGTCACTTAATCCATACGTATGACTGTACTGAAACGCTGGCTGAAACTCGCACTCCTCGTCGCCCTACTGCTTCCCCTCTCCTTGGGACTTAGTGCCGCCTGGTGGGATGGCGACGACGCGGGGGGAGACCGCCAGAACTATCGCCAAAGCCGGATGCCCCAAGGGGATGCGATTACCGATCCTAAAGCCCTGCTACAATATGCTCTCCCCATCGAGAACGACTCGGTGCGACGGATTCAAGAACAAATTGAGGACATTGGACGACAGCTTCGCGCTCGTAAACGCTGGTCCGCCGTGAGTCGCGATGTACGCGGGGCCAAATCAACGCTGGCCTATCGCCGCGATGAAATTTTAGATACGGTGGTTCCCTCGCAACGGGAGACGGGACAGGAGTATTTGCAACGCCTTGATGAGCAAATTCGTGACTTAGAAGCCGTTGCCGAAACGAAAGACCGAGAAGAGGCTTGGATTGTTCGCCGCAAGATTCTCAACACCTTGGGCGAGTTGCAATCGTTGATGGTGGGTGAGTTCCCCTTTGAGATTCCCGAAGAATATGCCGATTTACCCCAACTCAAGGGACGCGCCACGGTGGAAATGACCACCAGTCAAGGAGACCTAACCATGGTGGTGGATGGCTATAATGCCCCCATTACCGCTGGCAACTTTGTCGATTTGGTGCAACGGGGTTTCTATGATGGCATCGACTTTGTGCGGGCTGAGGCCAATTATGTCTTACAAGCAGGTGATCCGCCGGGACCTGAGGATGGCTTCGTTGACCCGGAGACGGGTGAGTATCGCACCATTCCCCTAGAAATTCGAGTTCGTAGCGAGAATGAACCGATTTATGGCTTTACGTTAGAGGAGATTGGTTTGTATCGAGAACAGCCGGTACTGCCCTTTTCGGCTTTTGGGACTCTGGGGATGGCCCATCGGGATCTTGATGCCAACAGTGGCTCCTCTCAGTTCTTCTTCTTTCTATTTGAGCCGGAGTTAACCCCAGCAGGGTTGAACTTGCTCGATGGTCGTTATGCGGCCTTTGGCTATGTGGTTGAAGGGGCTGA
Source organism: uncultured Phormidium sp. (assembly GCA_964644215.1). Classification (GTDB taxonomy): domain Bacteria; phylum Cyanobacteriota; class Cyanobacteriia; order Cyanobacteriales; family Geitlerinemataceae; genus Sodalinema. The sequence continues at coordinate 1,962 of CAZXWM010000274.1, read as the reverse complement.
AGTGCTCGAAAAACTCGGCCGGGGCGATCGCATCGAATCCGCTCGCGTCGTCGATGGCGCACAATATCTGGTCACCAGTCAATCGTGAACAGTTCTAGGTTGAGAATTGACTCTTAATTAAAAAAACGGTCTCACTGTACTGATGAACAGTTAATTCCCTTCCTAATTATCATTGAGTCTCTATGCACGCAGACGCTTCCTTAGATCCGACGGTTCTGGAGGTTCATAATCTTCAGGTTCAATTCCAAACCGGTGAACGCTTAGTTCATGCCGTCAATGATGTCAGTTTTCAGGTTCCTCGGGGTCAAACCTTGGGCATTGTTGGGGAGTCGGGATCGGGAAAATCCGTCACCTCTCTGGCGGTGATGGGATTGGTGCCGAGTCCTCCGGGGGAGGTGGCTGGGGGGGAGATTTGGTTTACTGACCCGGTGGTGGGCGATCGCGTCAACCTCTTAAATCTCCCCCCGAAACAACTACGACGCTATCGGGGCGGGCGCATCGCCACCATCTTTCAGGAACCGATGACAGCTCTAAACCCGGTTTATAGCATCGGGTTTCAGCTCATCGAGGCCATTCGCCTACATCGTAAAATATCCAAAGCTGAGGCCGAGCAGCAGGCGATCGCCCGGCTGCAAGAAGTGAAACTCCTCCCCCCCGAGGAGCAGCTTCAGGCCGAGGCCTTAGCGGCTCTTGGAGGAGCCGGGGCCGCTCCGGGGCGGCGACAGGTCTTGCAAGAGGTCGAACGGCGCAAACAGAGCCTGCTAAACCGCTATCCTCATCAGTTTTCTGGGGGACAACTGCAACGGGTGACCATTGCCATGGCGATCGCCTGTGACCCGGCCCTCCTGATTGCCGATGAACCCACCACCGCCCTCGATGTGACGGTTCAGGCCACGATTCTGCAACTCTTGCGGGAGCTGCGATCGCGCCATCAGATGTCCATGATCTTCATCACCCATGATCTCGGCGTCATTGCCGAAATTGCCGATCATGTGGCCGTCATGCATCAGGGCAACATCGTCGAAACCGGCAGCCTCAGCGATATTTTCTCCCGCCCACAACATCCCTACACCCAGGGACTTCTAGCCTGTCGTCCCCAAACAGAACTACGCTTGCGCTGTCTCCCCACCATTGCCGATTTTATAACCGCCCAAGCCCAGACCCCACAGCCAACGGTCAGCGATGAACAACCCGAAGCACAAAAATCAGAAGTGTCTCCCTCTCCTGAAAACTCCCAGAGCGACCTCTCAGGCAGCGAAGAAGCCTCAGAGAATGATAATTCCGATGCAAATGCCATCGAGTCATCTCCCCTGACCTTACTGACCAATCCTGAAAACCGCATCTCGGACCTAGAGATGGCCCAGCGCCTGGCTCATCTACAGCGACAACCCCCCTTACTGCAAGTCGAGAACCTGCAAGTCGGGTATCCTGTGCGCGGCGGTCTCTTTGGCAAAACCAAACGTTACGCCATGGCCGTCAACGGCATCTCCTTCCATGTCTATCCCGGAGAAACCCTCGGTCTCGTGGGAGAATCCGGTTGCGGCAAAACCACCCTGGCTCGCACCTTATTGCAGTTGATTGAACCCACCAGTGGCCGGATGTTCTTTGAAGGTCAAGAGATTACCCATCTCAAAGGTAAGCAACTGCAACGTCTACGCCGTAACATCCAAGCGATTTTTCAAGATCCCTTTAGTTCCCTCAATCCTCGCATGAGCGTCGGGGCGGCGATCGCCGAACCCCTAAACATTCACAACGTCGGCGGAACCCCTCGCCAACGACGAGAACGCTGCATTTGGCTCCTCGAACGAGTAGGACTCAGCGCCGACTGTCTCAAACGCTATCCCCACGAGTTTTCCGGCGGCCAGCGACAACGGGTTTGTATTGCCCGGGCCTTAGCCCTCAATCCCAAATTTGTCATCTGTGACGAGTCCGTCTCAGCCCTCGATGTCTCCGTACAGGCCC
>CAZXWM010000273.1:0-5675 GCA_964644215.1 uncultured Phormidium sp. | reverse complement strand
TTTATAAGATTTCCGGTTTCTGGCGATCGCTCTTCTGGGTATGGGGTTATAAGCACAGTTTATAATTTTTTTTCGGAATTTATATGCAAAATCGATCTTAAAAAATCATAGAAAGCTGACTCCTAAGTTTGAACAAAATTAGCGACGCATTCGGTCCACCCCGGAACAGGTGGGGGTCAAGGAGCGGCGGTTTCTATGTTATGATGCTGCACATCTTGAGCGGTACGGTAAAGGGCGGAACTGAGAGCTCCGAACACCCCGGAGACACGACCTCTCAAGTGATGGAGAAGCACCCTGTAAATCCTAGAGAGTCGCTTCATATAGGTCGGACTCCGGGTCAAAGTTTCACTCAAAGCCCCATAGCGGAAACGACTTGGGGGTGTCTCTGGGCAAAAGTTCCCAGAACGGGCGCGAGAATACCGCCTGTCGGGAGGGATAAACCCTTCTAATTAAGACACCGCCACCTCGCGTAGCAGGTGGAGGAGTATTCATTAGATGAGTAGGTTAGAGAAGTTGGCTCGTGCGCTGAAGTTGGACTGTCATTCCCAGTTGTTCAAATTGGCGGCGAGCCACCTCTAACCATTGCACAACTTGTTGTCGATCGCCTGTGGCTTTGGCTACACGGATTTGTTCTTTGGCAAAAAAGCCCATACCGCGACGATCGCAATGACGGTATACGTTAACAAACCCAGTGTCTAAGTGCTGTTTGGCCGCCTCAATACGCGATCGCTCCATTTCAACTTGCGCTAAGCCTAATAGGTTGCGAGCCACTGCGCGATCGCACTTGAGTGTTTTGGCACCTTGAACAGCCTTGCTGTAGAGTCGGATACTTTCGGCTAATTGGTCGCTCCCGGCTTGATATTCAGCTTCATAGTGGATGAGGTCTAATTGGCAGCGTTGCCAACGGCGATCGCAAGTGTTAGCAGAGATTCCCTCGGAAATAGACTTGGCTTCGTACAACCAACGATCCGTTTCGTCAAATCGTCTGAGAGCAAGCGTTGTGGCACACAGATCAATGAGCAGTTCCAACTGGGCCAGTGGCGAGACACAGACCAAGGGAACTTGTTTCCATAGGGTTTCCATTTCTTCGAGGCTCTCCGCATCAGCCCCAGGATAGCCGCTGACACTCTTCGCCCAGGCGAGTTCGCTGTGATGGAGCCAGATCCACTTGGATGCTCCCAGGTTTTTGGCGCGATTGAGCAACCAAGTCAGGGTGTTGTGACGTAGTTCCGACCAATCGTAGACATGGACGATACCTCGAACCTCTTGCCATTGCTGGCGGACTTCTTCGTAGCGATCGAGATATCGCAACTGTGCAAAACTCTCTGAAAGTGCCTGTTTGTAAGCCTCTAAGTCGGATTCTTCCTGATAACCCGGAAGCCAGTCGTGATAGTCCGAGGCTCTGAGCAATATGGGTTTGAAGGCATTATGCCATTGATATCGCTGTGATAGTAACGTCGGTGAGGCTGTTGAGACTGCCAGGTCAGGTAAGGGGTTTTGTCGCAGTTGTTCGTTGATGACAGTGCGGATTCGAGACTTGTTGACGGTTACACCCCAATAGGTTTCGAGCTTTTTCCAGAGTTGGCTACCGACGTCTTTTAAATAGTTCTCGTGGTAGTGGCGTGGGCAGTCATCGGACATCTTTGCATACGTCCAATTTTTGATGGAGCCTTGAATGACAATCTCCTGAATAGTTGTGAGGACTGTTCCTTCATGCTCGGTAAGAGTCTGGTTAATGTAGGCAAGGGCGCGAGCAATCTCTCGGTTGTTCTCCATAATATGAACCACCTGACTGAAATTGGCTCCAGTTTAGCAGACTTCCTCAGACTTTTTTATGAAGTTAATGTGAGCAACTGACTTTTTCTGACTTTTCAATAACAGTTCAATAAGTTTAGGCAGTGACCCCTATATACCTATGGTAGATTCTTGGACGAAAGGGTTGGAGATATCTTGGTAATGCTTCATTCGAGAGAAGTTCAGCGATTTTGGAGTCAAAGCAAGCACTGGCGCGATCGCCGTGTTATCTCTTGTCGCCTTAATTCTGAACTCTGTGAAATTGCCATGATATCCTGACGGTTTTACGAAAAAATACGCAGAAAATAAAAAAAGTAGCTACAGGCGTCCGTATTTTTTCGTAGATTACAGGATAGGCTAATGTTTGCTGTTCCCGTTTGGTTTAAAAATGCAACGAATAATACTCAATTAATTGTGGAGATTTGGTCAAGATTAACGGTGTATAAATTTCATTGTGAGTCATCTTAGAAGTGACCATATCTCATCAACAACCACTCTATTTATTCGTAACTATTCGCCTGAATTTAGGTAAATCGACATGGTTTTTTCAGGAATTCTCAACAATCTAAACGGTCATTCTCGAAAACACCAGTACTTTGTTGTGTCGCAAGCTGACCGAAATGGAGCAGGTACGAACTACGAGTTGACTTGGGATTACGATCCAGTTTGGCAATTAAAGGAGGCCTGAATGAGGATTATGAAACGAGATCGCAGTCCACCCAAGTTATTATGTTTTTTCATGGCTTGAATTCAATAAGAGCTTTCTTTATTTTTGGCGAATTACATCGGTTCAAAAAATGGTTGGAACAAGTACAGACGGATTATCCCTACAATTAACTGCTGATGCAGATGTAGTAACTCTTACACCTGGGTTGACTTCATCTTATATCGATGGTCTGTTTGCATTGGATGGCGCTGATTCAGTTGTGGGTTCAGTCGATGCAGATTTTGTACGAGGGAACTTAGGAAATGACACAATTTACGGAGAAAGCGGCGATGACATTTTGCTAGGTGGGGAAGATCGCGATCTCATCTTTGGTGAGGTCGGATCTGATATCATTGTAGGCAATTCTGGCGAAGATGTTTTGGACGGTGGTTCAGGTGACGATATCCTCGCTGGAAATACAGAAAACGATACTCTGATCGGCTAAGGAGGTATTGATATTCTTCGTGGTGGCAAGGGAGATGACTCTCTTTTAGGTGGAGATGGAGATGATATTTTAGTTGGGGATTTTGGAGCCGATACACTAATTGGCGGTTCTGGAAGCGATATTTTCGCCTTGAGAGACAAGACTGCCGTAACTGATATCGAACAGGCGAATATCATCACGGATTTTGAGGCGGGAATAGATACGATCGCTTTTGGGGGAACTTTAACTACAGAGGAAGTCAGCCTAGAAAGTATTCCTCAGGGTACGCTCGTCAAAATTCGCAATACTAACCAAATTTTAGGGCTACTTTTGGGGACTTCAATTGAAACGCTAGATGACAACCATGTTACGGAGTTAAACGTCGATCCGCCGCCTTCTGATGATGCCGTGACTTTCCAAGCGCCAATCGTTCGTTCGGTATCTGAAAATTTATTTGAAATCCAATTAATTGGAAGCGATGGCAGTCAATTCTCTACAAATGTGAGGCGGAACGAAACTGAAGTAGAACCGGAGTCAGTTCGTTATACTCCCTCACAAGAAGAACTAGAAAATGGGCAAAAACCTTACACTGTACGTTGGAAGGATGACGGCAAGCGTGTAGAATTTGAACGAGATGATTCTAGTGAAGTCACCATACTAGAATATGACGGTGACTCAAAGACAGTACAGGTCACAACACAGACTCCTGAAGAAGAAACTACAGTTGACATTCCATTAACTTTAGATGGAGAACCGATTCTTCCTTTGTTTTCTGACGAGCCCACAGTGGAGAGCCAGGGAACAGGAGATTCTCAATGTTCGGGATTGAAGAACTGGTGTAAAAATACATCTCGAGTTGGAGATGCTGCTAGTATTCTGGCTGGTTTGTCTGCCTTGACAGGAGTTGGAGCTATAACTGCTACGCCAGCTTTTGGTTTTATTGCAGGAGCTTCAAAAGTAGCTGGTTACGGATGTTTAATATTGGCGGGAAACGATTCTGACGTTGTCAAGACTCTGGTTGGAGGAATTCCCTTTGGCAAGTTGTTAGGAAAGGCAGGAAGTAAATTGTTAGTTTCACAGAGTGACGAGGTTGCTGATACTGTCTTTCAAAAGGTTGTTGATAATGGCTTTCAAGTCGTAAGCTCAGCAGCCAATTTGAAATCCTCATTTAATCCACCAGCAAATGAAGAAGGTGGATTCATGAAGGCGTTCCGAAAGAATCTGACTGAGGCAACTGGTATTAACTTCTCATTCTGTGACGATACACCCAACTCAGATCCTCCCAATGTAGAACCAGAACCCACTCCATTACCGCCAACAGGAGAAGGAGAAGAGGTGCGGGTTTTGATTGACTCAGGAAATGGTTTTTGGGCAGATCGAGAAGTTTTTCTAACCAGTCCCCGAGAGCAGTTCATTGGAGTTCCGCCTAACGATATTTTGGGAATGAACAATGACTGGAGTGAAGAAGTATCTTTAGGCAACTTCACCCCTGGATCTGAATTAACGTTTACCGTAAATGTTCAACCTTTTGATGCTGAGTATCTCGTGACGGGTAACACAGAAATTTCTTCAAACAATTCATCTCAAGCCGAACTCTCTCAGTGGAGCAATAATATTGTTCGCATTAAGTTTGAGGATGGATGGAAACCTAAGATAGGTTTATTGGATACAAGGATTGAAAGTGATACTGATTTTGATGATGCCATTATCCAAGTCATCGGCGCACGCTTGGAAAACGGAACTATAGTTGTTAGCTCAACTTAAATGGTGGGGTTTGCTTTATAAAAAAAATGGAGGACGATAATACTGAAGACTGAAGACCATCAATCGTTCTCAGATATTATTCTCAGACAATAATGTAGCCGGAATGTCGGTGTCTTCATAGATCTCGGCCAGGGCGATCGCACAATTGACACTCGCCAGTTGAATGGGATCGCTGCTGGCTGCGATCGCCCAGTTTCCACGATCGCCCTTTTGGAAAACCTCAACCTGCTGGCGATCGCTCGAAACGAGGACGTATTCTTCCAGGCTGGCGATCGTGCGGTAGTCGGCGAATTTTTCAGTGCGATCGAAACGAGCCGTCGAGGGAGAGAGAACTTCGATAACGAGGCGGGGATATTCGATGTATTGGCTTTGAGGCTGGCGATCGCGATCGTCGCAGGTGATGGCAATATCGGGATAGTAGAAAGCATTGCTGGCTTCAACGCGGGTTTTCATCCCTTCGGCGAAGGTGCGACAGCCAGAACTCCGTAAGTGAGTTTTGAGTGCGAAGAATAAGTTGCCAACAATCGTGTGATGCGCCTGTGTCCCGCCTGTCATGGCGAAGACTTCACCATCGCGGTATTCGTGGCGAATGGGGCTGATTTCTTCGGCGGCGAGGTAGTCTTCCGGGGTGATGTAGAGGGGATCGTTGGCGAGCATGGTTGGAGTGGTGAGGGGGTTAATTGTAGTTTAGCAACACTAATGCCATAACCCCATTCCCATCACAGCCAGCAAAAAACGGAACATTCGACCAAGAGTCAAGACTCCTGATGCGAATGTTCCGCTTTCGCTAACTCGACTACGAACTTTGTTGGCGTTTACGGCGTTGAGCCGAGACAATCGCGCCGCGCGTCACCGGGAAGCCAGCCACCGGAATCACTTGATGCTGACGTTCGGCCTCAAGTTCCTTGAGTTCCTCATACTCAACCCAGTGGATACAGTTCACTGGACAGGTATCAATGGCCTCTTGGATTACCTCTTCAGGCTCAC
>CAZXWM010000272.1:0-5685 GCA_964644215.1 uncultured Phormidium sp. | reverse complement strand
TGGAGGTCTTCGGGGAGACCACCGACGTTATGATGGCTTTTGATTTTGACGGCGACTCGTTCCCCGGTTTTGGGGTCTACGTTGGAGTCGGCGGATTCGATGACATCGGGATAGAGGGTTCCTTGGGCCAGATAGTCAAACGGACCGAGGCGGCGGGATTCTTCCTCGAAGACGCGGATAAATTCATGGCCGATGTGACGGCGTTTTTCTTCGGGATCGGTTATGCCGATGAGTTTTTCGAGGAAGCGATCGCGGGCGTTGACGTACTCGACGGGGATATGAAACTGATCGCGAAACAGTTTAACGAGTCGTTCGGGTTCATATTTGCGCATGAACCCCTGATCGATAAACATACAGGTGAGATTATCGCCGATGGCTCGGTGCAACAAGAAGGCCAGGGTGGAGGAGTCAACACCTCCAGATAGGGCCAGAAGCACTCGTTTGTCACCGACGCGGGCGCGGATTTCGCGGATGGATTCTTCGACAAAGGCTTCGGTGGTCCAGGTGGGTTCACAGTCGCAGATGTGGTAGACGAAGTTACGGACGAGGGCTTGGCCACCGACGGAATGGACGACTTCTGGGTGGAATTGTACGCCGTAGATTTGGCGATCGTGGTTGGCGATCGCGGCGTTGGGGGTATTATCCGTATGAGCGAGAATCTCGAAGCCTTCGGGGAGATGGGTCACGGAGTCACCATGACTCATCCACATGGTTGAGTCTTGTTCGACGTTGGTGAGCAGATCTGTGGGGTCGTCGATATGGAGAGCGGCTTTGCCGTATTCGGCTAACTCGGCCCGTTCGACGGTTCCCCCGAGTTGGGTGACCATTAACTGCATTCCGTAGCAAACGCCCAAAATAGGAATACCCAATTCCCAGATTTTGGGGTCACATTCGGGGGCGTTGTCGTCATAGACTGAGTTGGGACCGCCCGAGAGAATAATACCTTTGGGGTTGATGCGCTCTAAATCGGCGGCGCTGGTGCGATAGGACAGAACCTCAGAATAGACTTCGGTTTCGCGAATGCGACGAGCAATCAGTTCTGAGTATTGAGACCCAAAATCCAAAATCACGATGGTTTGACGTTGGGTATCCTGGGTGTCCGTGTCGAGTTGCGTGGGTTTTGGAGTCTGGGTTTGGGCGGTCATGGGTAGACAAGATGGGGAAGGGTGGCCGTGGAAACAACCACTCTACGGAAACGAATGGCTATCTCTGTGATAAGCACCTATTTTAAGGGCAAGTGGGTCATTTTTGCCAGGGCGATCGCGGTTCAATCATGGCTCGATTCCTCGATTTGGGGGCGATCGCATTGCCCCATCGTCCGTTCAGGGTCTATTTTCGTCTAATAGTGCTGTATCTTCTGTTCCTTCACCATCTGAGGAATTGACGTGTTTTCTTGTTTTAAAAAAAACTCCGTCAAAAGACATACAAGTGCAATCCTAGGGTTAACAAAAATGTTAATTGTGCGGTAATTGCGAAGAGATAAAACACGGTTCGTGGACGAAATACGGATAACATCAATCCAATACTTTTTAGGTCAACAGTCGGTCCAAAAACCAAAAAAGCCAGTAAAGCACCACTGGTAAACATGGAGGCAAAGGATAGGGCAAAAAAGGCATCAACCGTTGAACAAATAGAAACCACTAATGCTAGAACCATCATGGTCACAATCGGCACAATCGTGCCTTGACCTAAGTTGATAATGGTTTCCCGAGGTACAGCCGTTTGGATGATCGCCACAATACCACTCCCCAAAACCAGGACACCTCCCAATTCACGAATTTCACGAATGATATTATCGACAAAAACCACAACTCGATTTGTCTTTTGGGCGGTTCCTAATACTAACGCACTCAGGTCGCCTCCCATCACGGCAGCGTTTTCTAAGGCTAAGGCTTGCCCAGTTCCTAGGAAATAGGTTCCCGATCCGAGCAACGGAGATGTGGATTCTGTATCGGTTTCGGGGTCAGCCAATTGTGGCATTGATCGCACTAATTTTGGGTGTAACATCGCCCGAATGTCTTTCTGAACACCAAAAATAACACCGACGATAGTAGCAATAATTAGGGTTAAAATGACTCGCCAAATCACCATTTCCGGGCGATCGCGGAAGGCGACCCAGGTTGACCAAATGACAATGGGATTGATGGTGGGTGCTGCCAGTAAAAAGCCGATGGCGACAGCAGAGGGAACGCCTTGGGCCAACAGTCGCCGCGCCACTGGCACATTACCACATTCACAGACGGGGAAGAGAAAGCCGATACAACTGCCAACCAAAGCGCCCAAGACTGCGTTTCGGGGCATCATCGCCACTAATTTACGCTCGTTGACAAAGGCAAGTAAGGCACTTGATAGCAAGACCCCTAAGAGGAGAAAAGGGAGGGCTTCAACGAGCAAACTAAAGAAAATTGTGAAGGCGTAGTTAAGCTGATTCATACAGTGACCGGTGAGTCGTTCATCGTAACGAGTAAAAACGGTTGGGCTTGAGGGGTAGATCGGCAAAAAAAAGCCGTCCCACTGGGACGGCGCTATTCTAGCAAATGGGGATCACTGTTGATTCGGAATTAACTGGCCAGATATTCACGAACCGTGGCCCGACGGCGACGTAGATGGCTGAGGGCTTGGTGTTCGAGTTGGCGGACTCGTTCTCGGCTGAGGTTGAGTTGAGCGCCAACTTTAGCTAGGGAGAGTTCTTTCCCGTCGCTCAATCCGAAGCGGAGACTGATCACATCCCGCTGTTGGGGGGTGAGTTCAGCTAACATACAATCGAGGTCTTGGCGCAACAGTTGCTGGGTGGCGAACTGTTCGGGAGATGCGGTTTCATCTTCGAGCAGTTCTTGCAGTTCGGTATCTTGGTTGTCTCCGACGCGCAAATCCAGGGAAATGGGTTGGCGGGAGATGCTGAGATATTCGCGAACTTGGTAGGCTTCGAGTTCGAGTTCTTGGGCGATTTCCTTCATTGAAGGACTACGACCCAATTTTTGGGTGAGTTCCCGTTGCGCTCGCTTGATTTTGTTGAGTTTTTCGGTGATGTGAATGGGAAGGCGAATGGTTCGCGCTTGTTGGGCGATCGCACGGGTGATGGCTTGACGAATCCACCAGTAGGCGTAGGTGGAGAATTTGTAGCCTCGGGTGGGGTCAAATTTTTCAACCCCTCGTTCGAGGCCTAGGGTTCCTTCTTGGATCAGATCGAGGAACTCTAGGTTGCGTTTTTGGTACTTTTTGGCGATCGCGACCACTAAACGGAGGTTGGCTTCGATCATCTTCCGTTTGGCACGACGACCGCTGCGTAGGGTGTTGCGCAGGGTCTCTAGGTCAAGGTTAGCCTGTTGCGCCCATTCGCTTTCTGTGGGGTCGCGATCGAGGGACTGGCTGAGTTCGTCGCGAGTTTCGAGTAATGCCATCATCGCTTGAACTTGTTTGCCCAGGATGATTTCTTGTTCATGGGTCAGTAGGGGAACACGACCGATTTCGTGCAGGTATGTCCGCACCGTATCGGCATTCAGGGTGGGTTTAGCGGTTTTCATGTTGGTGTTGGCTGTGGGCATACGTCGATGAAAGCAACGAACGGCAACGAACGACGGAATCGGACTGACCTAAAGGTTTGATGACTTGTGGACTCGTTAGCCACTTGGCTGTCACGAGTTCAACAGGAGTTCAAGAGGATATACGTTGTTTACGCTGAGATGGGTTTGTCGGGGTTAGCTGTTGGGGGGTATCTTTATTTATGCTAGTCTCATAAGTTTGTCCTTGCACAGGTCGGAATACCTCACCCAAAGGGTCTGGCTAGGCCGATGTGGCTGGGTTGAGGAGTCTTCCTTGGCTCGTGATTGACTCGATTGGCAAGGCAATGGCCAGTCGAGATGTTTAACTACAGGTGCGGGACGGGGTTTTCCAGAAAAGAGCTTCAAAGATGTTTTAGGTCGGTGAAGATCTCGCTGGGTTGGTCTCGCTGGGTTGATGGGATCTCGTTCGCCGCAGTTTCGGGTCCCCCCATCTAGCCCCATCGGGGACGATGGCCTCCCGCATGGGTTTAGACGCTAAGAAGCTCGTTTGGGTTTCGTGAGTCGGTTAATTTTTGCATCTACAGCCTCATCTAAGGGAGGGAGATGGAGTGACTCGGGGCGCTCGCCGTAAACTTCTGTTACGTCATCAGTTTGGCGACAAAGTGCCATTGAGCCTCAGTTTGTCTGGGTTTGGGCAAAACTTGGGGGGCGATCGCCGCTGCCGGTTCCTGAGAAAAATATTACAAACTATGAAGTTACCCCAGGGATCGTTAACCTTATGCTGCACAATGACCATGATTGCAAAACGGGAATTTCTCCCGCTCATGACTTGGCAACTTGCCCGAGTTACATAGGGCAACGCTGCTGAGTGATTAGTCAATACACCCTTAAAATTCATTTTCCCTTCTGGAGGAATCGCACATCATGAGTATCGTCACGAAATCAATCGTGAATGCCGACGCTGAGGCTCGTTACCTCAGCCCCGGCGAGCTAGATCGCATCAAGAGCTTCGTCACTTCCGGTGCAGCCCGTCTTCGCATCGCTCAAGTTTTAACTGATTCTCGTGAGCGGATTGTCAAAGAAGCCGGTAACCAACTCTTCCAAAAACGCCCCGACGTGGTCTCCCCCGGCGGAAATGCGTTTGGTGAAGAGATGACCGCCACCTGCTTGCGTGACATGGACTACTACCTGCGTCTAGTCACCTATGGTGTCGTCTCGGGTGACGTAACCCCCATCGAAGAGATTGGTCTCGTGGGCGTTCGTGAAATGTACCGCTCCTTGGGAACCCCCATTGATGCTGTGTCAGAAAGCGTTCGTTGCATGAAAAACGTTGCCACCGGTTTGATGTCCGCAGACGATGCTGTCGAAGCAGCTTCCTACTTCGACTACGTGATCGGTGCGATGCAATAGAGTCGGATTTCGACTTTAATCGCTAAGCTTTCACAAACTCGCATTTCTAAATCCATCAAATTCACAACAAAACGAAAGGATCATGCAAGACGCAATCACTGCTGTAATCAACTCCTCTGATGTTCAAGGTAAGTACCTCGACGGGTCTGCCATGGACAAGCTCAAAGGCTACTTCCAAACCGGCGAACTGCGCGTCCGTGCAGCCGCTACTATCTCGGCTAATGCAGCAACCATCGTTAAAGAAGCTGTTGCCAAGTCCCTGTTGTACTCTGATGTGACCCGTCCCGGCGGTAACATGTACACCACTCGTCGTTATGCAGCTTGCATCCGCGATTTGGACTACTACCTCCGTTACTCCACCTACGCTATGCTCGCCGGTGACCCCTCTATTCTCGATGAGCGTGTGCTGAACGGTTTGAAAGAAACCTACAACTCTCTGGGTGTTCCCGTGGGTTCTACGGTTCAAGCCATCCAAGCCATGAAAGATGTCACCGCAAGCCTCGTCGGCCCTGATGCTGGTAAAGAAATGGGCGTGTACTTCGACTACATCTGCTCTGGCTTAAGCTAAGCATCTCTTCCGATCGCCATTGACAGTGACATTGATGTAAAGGTTAATGTGACCGTGCCGATGAGCGGCGATCGTCAGTCTGGGAAATCCGGGGTGAGTGCAATTTGGCGGCGTGCAGCCTCCTGTGAGGATTTTCCTCTAGCTTGGACCATTGCACCAACTGTATTGACTCTGGACTCCCAGACTGTCGGTTTAGCGTCTGAA
>CAZXWM010000271.1:0-5736 GCA_964644215.1 uncultured Phormidium sp. | reverse complement strand
ACCCGGTTTCTCGGCCCCCAGCGAACCCTCTATTCCCCGTTCCCTTCTCCCCCCATGCAAACCCTTCACCAATCTCTGGTAATGAATCGCCGGGTTGAGGTCTTGGCCCGTCATCTGGCCAACCTCATCCCCAAAACCCAACCCCTGAAAGGACTTGACGTTGGTTGCGGCAGTGGCGAAATTGCCCAGGCCATCCAACAGTTACGGCCCTACAGCCAACTCCAAGGCGTTGATGTTCTCGTCCGTCGTCAAACCGTGATTCCCGTCGAAGCCTTTGACGGACAAACCCTTCCCTACCCCGATAACCATGTCGATGTGGTGTTACTCGTCGATGTCCTTCACCACACCAACCATCCCCAGCAACTGTTGCGTGAATGTGGCCGCGTCGCCAAACAGGCCATCCTCATCAAAGACCATACCTGTAATAATCCCTTCGACGAAGTGCGGTTACGATTGATGGACTGGGTGGGAAATCGTAGTTATGGCGTTTCTCTTCCCTATAACTACCTCTCCTCTCGGCAATGGAACCGTCTATTTGACGAATTAGGCTGGTATCCCGACGTAAAACGAACCCAACTAAATCTCTATCCCACTCCCTTCAGCTATCTATTTGATGGAAATCTGCATTTTGTGACTCGGCTAAAACCGACTCCCTAATTCCCGACTCACTCATTCCCACGATAGCTATGCTGCGTCCCGCTGTGGTGTTTCTGAGATTGGCCATTCCCTTCGGGGTGATATTGACCTGTCTCACGCCTCCCTTTCAATCTCCCGATGAACATTTGCACTTTTACCGGGCCTGGCAAATTGCTGAGGGTCATCTCGTGGCCAGCCAACAGCGGGGAGACTGCTATGGCTATAGTCGCTATTTCGACGATGAACTCTGTCTTGGCGGGGAACTTCCCCAAAGTGTTCTGACGACAGTTCGCCAGGTGTCCGAAGTTGATTTACGCTTCGACCTCAATCAACGCCAACGGCCTGAAGATATCGTGAATCTGCTTCGGCTTCCCCTCCATCGGCAGAATCGCCTCTTTCTCAATTTCAAAACCACCGCCTTACATTCGCCGATTCCTTATTTTCCCCAAGCGATGGGAATTGCAGTGGGACGGGTTTTGCATCTGTCGCCATTGCTGCTGATGTATTTGGGACGATTGACGAATTTAGGGGTTTGGCTGTTGTTGCTGGCGGCGTCGATTCGGCTGACGCCGCTGAATCCTTGGTTGTTGGTGGGGTTGGCGTTGACGCCGATGTCCCTGTTTCAAGCGGCGTCGTTGTCGGTGGATGTTTTGACTAATGGGGTGGCGTTTTTGTTTGTGGCTTTGGTTTTACGGTATGGGATGGGGGAGACGGCCGCAAAATCTCTGACTCTACTTGAGAGTTTAACCTTTGCGGCGTTGGCGATCGCCCTCTCGTTGGCAAAACTGGCCTATTTTCCCCTAACTCTGCTGTTATTCCTGATTCCCCGTCGTCGTTTCGGGTCCTGGCGACGCTATGGGGGGACGATTGGCGGTATCATTCTCGCGTCTGTGGTGGCGGTGGGGATTTGGTCAGCGGTGGTGTCGCAAATTTATATTCCCCTGCATCCCCAGTTATCTCCCGAGGCCCAACTTGCGTTTATTTTGGGTCATCCCTTGGCGTTTTTGGCAACTCTCGGACGAACGCTTCAGCAACAGGGGGGAGAGTTGGCCCGTCAGTTTATTGGCGTCTTGGGATGGTTGGATACTCCCCTTCCAGGATTTTTGATTCGGTCTTACTGGGGGGTTTTGCTTTGGTTGGCCCTGATTCCCATTACGAGTGAGGGGAGGTTGAGTCGCTGGCAACGGGGTTGGCTTGCGATCGCCGCCTTATCCAGTATTCTGGTTCTGTGTACTCTGGCCTATCTCTGGAATTTTGTCGGAGACCCGATTATTGGGGGGTTACAGGGACGCTATTTTATCCCTCTCTCGCCGTTGTTGGGGTTACTCCTCTATCAGCGTCGCTGGCGTCTTCCTAAATTAACTCCCTGGCTACTGGTTGGCTATCTTCTCTTTTCCTTAACTGTAACCTGTCTAGTGGTGGGCGATCGCTATTATGGTTAATCGTGAATTGTTAATCATTGCCTGAGAACACCTCAACCTGAAATACCCATTAACCCCTACTTGCGTTAATCGAACCATGAACGATTCACAGGATTATAACTATTTCGGCCAGAGAATTTCTTGGCTGGACAAACGGCGAATGAAAGCATCCCTAACCATTCGCCGCCAACTCTATGATGAATTTGTCCAGATAGTGGGAGGAGTTTCGGGTAAAATCATCCTAGATCATGGTACAACTCCTGATACTGACCATGTTGATAGTAACTGTTTTATTCGCTGGTTATTGGCGGATGGGGCAACGGTTTACGCCACCTCTCCTGAACCTATCGCTCATTTGGAAAAGCATTTTCCGGGTTTAATCGTGGTCTCGTTCCCCGCCAAAGTAGAACATCTGCCAAACATTGATATGGTCATTTCATCGGCAGTCATTGAACATGTGGGGTCCCAAGCCAATCAACTCCAGTACCTGCGAGAGTTACTAAACCTCGGTTCAGGGGTGTTTTTGACCACCCCCAACCGCTATCATTGGTTAGATTTCCATACCAAGTTGCCGTTGGTGCATTGGTTGCCTCGCCACCAACATCGCCGCTTTTTGCAACTCCTAGGACTCAAGTTTTGGGCGCAAGAGAAAAATTTACGCTTGTTGTCTAAACGGGATTTGGCGCGATTGGTTTGGAATGCAGTTTTAGAACAAGATGGGAACTATTGCTTGCAATGGATTTATCCCAAGTTTCTCGGTTCAGTGTCTAATTTAGGGGTAGTTGCGTATCGAAAAAATTTATAGAATAATCTGTTTTAGCTGTGGTAAGCTGTTAATTGAAACCTGGAGCAAAGTACGAAAACAGTCTTCAATGAGAATCAAGTCTGTTGCATTGGCGATTAAAAAAAATGAAGGAGAACCCACCTTCTATGGCTGAAGTTTGAATCGTCTATAGATTTTACACACTCAAAAATAAACCCTTTCAAGGAGAAATTAAACCCTAAATCATGAACGTTATACAGACTAAAATTCCAGATGTATTATTGATTGAACCTCAAGTTTTTGGCGACCATCGGGGTTTCTTTTTTGAGAGTTTCAATCAAAAACGTTTTGAAGACAAAACCGGCGTTAAAACCCAATTTGTCCAAGATAATCACTCCCGTTCCACTCAAGGCGTGTTGCGCGGCCTACATTACCAAATCCAACAGACTCAAGGTAAACTACTACGAGCGACTGTAGGCGAAATTTTTGATGTGGCCGTGGATGTTCGCAAGAGTTCAGCAACATTTGGTCAATGGGTGGGCTATCATTTGAGTGCAGAAAACAAACGACAACTCTGGATTCCGGCTGGGTTCGCCCATGGATTTGCAGTCTTATCTGAGGTGGCAGAAGTTCTCTATAAAACCACTGATTATTATGCCAAAGACTACGAACGGAGTATTCTCTGGAATGACCCGGATTTAGGGATTGATTGGCAGTTGGGAGACATCAAACCCCGACTCTCTGCTAAAGATGAAGCTGGGGTATTGTTGAAAGACGCGGAGGTGTTTGAGTAATGCGTATTTTGTTAACTGGAGTCAACGGACAATTGGGGGGAGAATTGCAAGGAACTCTGGCCCCCTTGGGGGAGGTGATTGCAGTGGGCCGCGATCGCCTAGACTTATCTCAACCCGACCAAATTCCCAATGTTGTCGAGGCCATCCAACCCGATTTAATCGTCAACTGTGCCGCCTATACCGCCGTCGATAAGGCGGAAACCGAGGTAGAGTTAGCTCATACGGTGAATGCGATCGCCCCGGGAACCCTAGCCAAAACCGCCGCTAACTTAGGGGCCACATTACTCCATATTTCCACCGATTACGTCTTTGACGGCAACCAAAGTCGTCCCTACGTCGAAACCGACACCACCAACCCCATCGGAGAATATGGGAAATCGAAATTCGCCGGGGAAATGGCAATTCTACAAACCGGGTTCCCCCACATCATCCTACGCACCGCCTGGGTCTATGGCGTAGGCGGAACGGGAAATTTCGTCAAAACCATGTTAAGACTCGGCCAAGAGCGTCCTGAACTGCGGGTTGTGGCTGATCAGGTGGGGACTCCCTCCTGGACTGGGGATATTGCCGAGGCGATCGCCCAAATTGCCAGTCAACACCAAGATCTCGAAGGAACCTATCACTTCACCAACAGTGGCGTCGCCAGTTGGTATGACTTCGCTGTAGCCATCTTTGAAGAAGCCGCCGCTTTAGGCTTTCCTCTGCAAGTCAAGCGAGTGTATCCCATCACCACCGCCGAGTATCCCACCCCCGCCAAGCGTCCCGCCTATTCCGTCCTCTGCGGGAAAAAGTTAGAAGCCATACTAAATAAGCCTGCACCCCACTGGCGTCAGGGATTACGCCGGATGTTAGTGGGATTGCAGGCTTCCCCGATTAAGTGAAGCGTCCGGTTAAGCTTAGTTCTCCAGCATTTCCATCACACGCTGTTGCAGGGAAGGATCTTGCTGAACCGCTTGGGAGATGAGGTTGAACTCCTCAACATCTAAGCCTTCTTGTTGGACAGCGGTTTCCATCTCCATTTCCGCTTCCTGACGAATCCCGGAAATGCGTTCAACGGCTTGGTCGAAAATTTCAACCTCCTCGCCGGAAACTTCAACTTCTGCTTGCATCGAAGGGTCTTGTTGACTTTGGGCGATTTCATTAAATCGCTCAATGGTCAGTCCTTGGGACTCAATCACCTCAATCATTTGGGCCTGGGCCTGTTGTTCGATCGCCTGAATTTGCTGAATGGCCACGGCGAAGCGTTCCAAATCAGCCTCACTCACATCCATTTGACGGGGTTGTTGCATCTCCCCCGGTTGAGGTTGTCCCGGTTGAGGCTGACCTTGCTGAGCGTTTACGGTGGAGGCACCACCGAACAATAACATTCCCATCAGGGTGCTTCCAGCCAGTAGTTGCTTAAACATCAAAAAATCCTCGTTGTATGTGTGCTTCCCCAAGGGGGAGGTTGTGATTGGGGGTATGACCCCAGGAACTAGCTTTAGTTTTAGCGCAGCTTCCGCTATCTATCAACTTGCCAGCCGGATGTGAACCAGTTTTGACGAGGATGTGACGCTTCTGAGACAAATCTCTAACCATTTTTCATGCATTCATGCCACAGATGATTGTAGCGAACGGCTGTTCGCCCTTCTCAACCGCCCTCCCATCAAAAAAACTTGATATATCAAAAAAACTTGATATGATACAGACAAACACCCCTCCATGAAAACTCAGTGAAAACTGCCCTAGCACTCTAACCTATGACCACCGAACGTGCCGCCCCCCAAGCCGGCGGAACCCTCAACCGCTTCGAGAAATATCTCACCGTTTGGGTATTCCTCTGTATCATCGCCGGCATCGCCCTGGGAAAACTCTTTCCCAACATCGCCAGCCAACTCGACAGCCTCAGCATCTATAACGTCTCGATTCCCATCGCCATCTGTCTCTTCTTCATGATGTATCCCATCATGGTGAAGATTGACTTCTCCCAAGCCGCCGAAGCCGCCAAATCCCCCAAACCCGTCCTCTTAACCCTTGGGGTGAACTGGCTTATCAAACCCTTCACCATGGTGGTGATTTCCCAATTTTTCCTAGGCATTGTCTTTCGGCCCTTGATTCAAGGCACCGAGATGATTCGCGGTGT
>CAZXWM010000270.1:0-5762 GCA_964644215.1 uncultured Phormidium sp. | reverse complement strand
CAATTCAGCCGATCAATTTATGAACGGTTTTCAGTAAGAGATCTTCATCGAGGGGTTTAGTGAGATAGGCATCCGCCCCCAGCATATTGCCCCAGGTTTTATCCACATCAGTATCCTTACTCGAACAGATAATGATGGGAATCCCTTTCGTTTCCGGATTGGTTTTAAACTCACGACAGAGTTCAAAGCCGCTCTGTCCCGGAAGAATCACATCCAGGACAATTAAATCTGGACGGCGTTGTCCCAGTTTACTTAAGGCTTCTTCACCATTTTCGGCGTTGATCACCACTGAACCGTCTTGTTTGAGATAGCGGTTAATCGTTTCGCGATCGGTCATGCCATCTTCGACTACGAGAATCGTGTTGCTCATGAAACCTGTTTCTGACTCCTAAGACTTGGGCTGGTCAACGATTAAAATGACTGGCAGGTTGGACGATAGACGCGATCGCCTAGACATCCCACTCCGTCCATGTCCTACCGTAGCAAAAAATGGCTCCTGTGAACCCAAATCACAGCCCGATCTAGCAAATCTGAACCGAACCGAGTTTGCACCAACTCACGAAACCTTCACCTCTAAAAACTTACGCACCGTTGCTAAGAGTTTCTCAGCATCAATGGGTTTGCCCAAAAAATCTGAGGCTTTGACCATTTTGGCCCGTACCCGGTCAACCACACCATCATTTCCGGTGAGAATAATGATCGGGGTTTCCGCAAATTGGGACATCCGCCGCAACTGGGTACAGACTTCATAGCCATTGGCCACCGGCATCACCAAATCGAGGAAAATCAATTGGGGGCGTCTTTCGAGCAAAATCGGCAGCGCTTGCACTGAATCAGTGACACTAACAAAGTCATAGCCGGCCTTCTCGATGATTTCCCCGAGCTGTTCGCACAATTGGGGACTGTCATCAACGCAAGCAATCAGGGGTTTGCGGGAATCGTCCCCTGTCGGCGATCGCTTGGCCCGAGGCCGCTCACCACTCGGTTGTTGAATTTCCCTAGCCGGAACCAAATCAATCCAGCGTTTGCGGATATAGGGAACCAGAGACTTCGTCAGGCGCGTCATCTCGATTTTGGTCAAGCTCGACAACTCTCGCAAGGTTCGCTCGCCATTGACTTTCTTGCGTAACTGTTCAAAGGCTTTCGCCGGAACGTTCTCCCGTAACTCCTCTACGTTGCGGATCACAGGGATTAAATTCGGAGACACCTGAGCCAGTCCAGCACCTTTCCACTCATCGAAGGCCACTTTAGCCCGTTTCACCGCATGTTTGAGGTTGACGGCCACAATCTGCATTCGTAGAATCGAAAGGGCTTCATGGTGAACCGTCTCGAAACTCAGGGGTTCGCGACGCTCCTGCTGAAACAGATCAAACAACACATCGGTAATCGTCTGTTCGATGATGGCGATCGCCGTGTCTTTATCCAAGACCTTGCGCTTGAGCAAGACCCAAACCACCTGATAGTTCCAACAGACAAACCGATCCGACTCCCGAACCGCCAACCTCTCAAAATTAAACTCAGGACAATAGGCGCTCAATTGTCGCCGTAGGGAACGAACGGGGTGAGAGTGGTTCGTCGCCCAAATTAAACGACCCACGCAAAAATATAAACTCCAGCGCTCACCACTGGCGGCGCTGATATTGAGTTGTCCAGTCAACTGCTCTTGATTTTGGAGAGCAAGCTGCTGGATTAAGCGTGTCGCTGTGCTATGTTGTACCACCGTTGCTGTCATACCCTAAACAGTCCATTTTCTGGTTTCTACAGTTAAGAACCAGCGTCTTTCTATCTATTTTTCAGAGTTTTTATCAAAAAAATCAAGTCAACTTAACCCAAGTCATTACAGGAGTGGGTTAGCTTGATAGCTGGGTTCCTCTACTGTTGTTAGTATATCAAGCCCTGAGAGCAATGGCTGCCTCTGATCCCCGACTTATCTGTAAAGAGATTGTCAAGGGATTTATAAAAGTTTATCTGACCCGCTGCGATTAACTTTAGGTTAACCGTCCCTAAAAAGCCGCTTATTTTGAAGTGAAGTTCAAAATACTGTCAATATCGAGCTAATTTAAGTAAAAATACCCACAAAACTGTTGCGATTACGCCAATTCCTTAGCACAAAACGCCAATCATATTCTTAAAGCTATCGTGAAGAACCTCCCGACAATTGTAAACAAACCTTAAGTTTTATTGCGTAAGTCAGGAGATTCTCACAAAACTTAACCAAAACTCAGAGCTTGCCCACGGATTGAGGTATCAAGTTGTCCCTCATCGAGCACCACCTGTCCCCCAACAATCGTATAGCGGGGAAATCCAGTCAACGACCAGCCCTCAAAGGGACTCCAACCACATTTACTCGACAAATTCTTAGCCTCCACCGTGCGATACGTCTGCAAATCCACCAACAGCAAATCCGCATCATAACCCGGCGCAATCTGCCCCTTATTGGCAATTCCATAGCCCTTAGCCGGATTCGTGGACATCCAACGAGCCACCTGAGCCACCGTACACCGCCCAGCCATCGCCTGCGTCAACATCAATGGTAGCGAGGTTTCCACCCCAGGCATCCCCGAGGGGGTATTAGGATAAGTCCGGGCCTTCTCCTCCAAGGTATGGGGCGCATGGTCCGTGGCGATGAAATCAATCACCCCATCCTGCAACGCCTGCCAAAGAATCTCATTATCCCGCGCCGACTTCAGAGGCGGGTTCATCTGCGCCTTAGAGCCAATCTCAGCATAGGCGCTGGTATTTAACAACAAATGCTGTGGCGTCACCTCCGCCGTCAGCCAATCAGGTTTGTCCTCTCGTAGTAACAAGGCTTCCTCACCGGTGGACATATGCAGAATATGCAAACGGCGACCATAGGTTTTCGAGAAGCGCAAGGCTCGTTTCGTAGCAATGAGTGCCGCCTCATTGTCCTGAATTTGCGAATGAACCGCCACATCGGTGATCCCGGCAAACTGCTCTCGTCGCTGTTCAATACGGGTGCGATCCTCAGCATGAACTGCAATCAGGCGATCGCCCTCCCGGAAAATCGCATCCAACGCCGCCTCATCATCCACCAACAGCGGCCCCTTCATCGAACCCATAAAAATCTTAATGCCACAAGTCGGATTCGCCTCCCGCAAATCAGGCAAATTCTCCTCCGTCGCCCCAATAAAGAAGCCGTAATTGACCAAACATTTCTGCGCCGCCAGAGCCAACTTCTGATCCAGCGCCGCCTGAGTCGTCGTCAGAGGCTTCGTATTGGGCATCTCCAAAAAGGACGTGACCCCACCCTTAGCACAAGCACAACTGGCGGTAAACAAATCTTCCTTATACTCCAACCCCGGCTCCCGAAAATGCACCTGGGGATCAATCACCCCCGGTAACAGGGTCAATCCTTCCGCGTTGATCTCCCGAAACTCCCCATCAGGAGCCGCCAACTCCCGCTCCACGGCAACAATGCGCCCCTGATCCGTCAAAACATCGGCAACCGCCAGGCGATCGTCAGACATGAGGACTTGGGCATTACGAATTAACAGAGGGACAGTTTGAGACATCGAACCTAGGGTCAACAGGACAGCTTTCACTTCAGACTATACTGGAGGACAGGCACTCGTCTAGTGTTCTCGCCAGCAACGACCAACGGAGTGTCCTCCTTTCTAAATCCTGTGCCTCACTGAAGACTATGACCTCAAATCGTCATGGAGAAAACCCCTGGGTTGAAGCTCTAAAAACCTTCGGCATCAGTGCCGTCCTCGCTTTGGGGATTCGCACCTTTGTCGCCGAAGCCCGCTATATCCCCTCCGGCTCCATGCAGCCAACCCTTGATATCAACGATCGCCTCATCATCGACAAAGTCAGCCACCACTTCCGCGAGATCACCCGTGGCGATATTATCGTCTTCAATCCCACAGAACAACTGCGGGAGCAGTTCAAAGATGCCTTCATTAAACGGGTCATTGGCTTACCCGGTGATAAAATCGAAGTCCGCGATGGGGTGGTCTGGGTCAACGATGAATCCCTCCCAGAGAACTACCTCTACGCCCCACCGGACTACGTTTACGGACCCGTCTATGTCCCAGACGACCATTATCTGGTTCTCGGTGACAACCGCAATAACAGCTATGACAGCCATTATTGGGGCTTTGTCCCCCAAGATTTAGTCGTCGGGCGCGCCGTTGCTCGCTTCTGGCCCCTCGATCGCTTTGGTGCAATCACGCCTCGCCCTGAATATCTCGATGATGAGGCCCCACAATAGCCCCAGAGCCAGTTGAGAGCCGTCCACTCGTCCCTCAACTGGCCCAACCCACCACGGCCCAACCCAACCACTCATGAAGTCTTTACCCTTTCGCCTCGGCAGTCTTATTCCGGGCCTGTCGATGATGGATCGCTATATCATCAGTGAAACGCTTCCCCCCTTTCTCTTTGGGGTGGGAGCGTTTTCATCGATTGGGATTGCGGTAGGGATTGTCTTCGAGTTAGTGCGGCAAATTACCAACGCCAATATCTCGTTTGAAATAGCCTTACAGGTGTTTCTGCTGCAACTGCCCTACTATATCTCCCTGTCGTTTCCCATGGCCATGCTCTTGGGAACCCTCATCGCCTATTCGCGACTCTCAAGCGATAGTGAACTCGTGGCGTTACGCAGTTGTGGTGTCAGCTTAACTCGCACGGTTCGTCCGGCCCTCATCTTTGGCCTGGTGATCACACTCATCACCTTTACCTTTGATCAGGTGGTGGTTCCCGAAAGTCTCTATCAAGCGGAATTACTGTTCAATCGTGCTGTTCGCTCTCAAGATACGATTCTCTTTGAACGCAATACGCTCTATCCCGAGATTGGTCGCTTAAGACGAGGTGAGGCGGTTCAAGATGAGACCCTCGTGCGCTTATTTTATGCTGAAAGCTTTAATCGAGAGGAAGAACGAATGTATGGGGTGATCGTTCTCGATCGCTCAGAACCGAGTTTCGATCGCCTCATCTACGCCGAATCCGCCACCTGGAACCCCACTAGCAATGTTTGGGATTTCTTTGAGGTTAAAAGCTATGCGATCGCTCCCGATGGCTCCTACGTTAATATCGCCAAGTTTGATCAACATCGCTATCCCCTTCCTCGCGCACCGTTAGAGTTAGCCCAAGATCGCGATTATCCCCAAATGAACTTGCTTCAAGCCAAGGCTCGTTTAGAAATCCTCAAAAACAGTGGACGGGAAGACAAAGTTCGCCGCCTCGAAATTCGTATTCAACAACGCTTTGCCATTCCCGTCGCCTGCATCGCTTTTGGCTTAGTCGGATCAGCCCTAGGAACCAAACCCCAACGCACCAGCGCCTCCCGAGGCTTTGGCATTAGCGTCCTCGTCATCTTCGGCTATTATCTCTTAATGTCCCTCGGCGACGCCCTCGGTTTAAGTCAAATTATCCCCCCCTGGCTCGCCGCTTGGCTTCCCACAATTATCGCCCTCAGCGCCGGGATTTTGCTACTCGTTCGTTCCTCCCGATTACGCTAAGCAAAATCTGTTAGATTTTGTTACAAAAAAACTCCAAAAAGACCTTGACAGGGTCTTGGTTTTGGGGATATACTTAAGTCAATTGAGTCAGATATTCAAGTTTAAATCATCAAATTCTAACTTGAATAGACTCGGCTCCGCCGCTCCAGTGCGGGCGGCGCGGAGCCAAACATCTAGGCTGCGCATTTTTTTTTATCTTTCCAACCCGTCAATCTCAAGACCCCCCTGTTCCCTGTTCCCTGTTCCCTGTTCCCTTCTTTTGCCTCTTGCCTCTTGCCTCTT
>CAZXWM010000269.1:0-5856 GCA_964644215.1 uncultured Phormidium sp. | reverse complement strand
CCCCGCCACTCAGGGCCAGGGCCATCCCCAACCAGGTCCGCCGCGACAACCGCTCCCCCAACACAATCGAAGAAAACAACGCCACCCACAACGGCGTTGTCGTCACCAAAGTGGTTGACGCAGCAATGGAGGTATAGGACAGAGAGCTAATCCAGGCGGCGAAATGCAACGCCAGAAACAGCCCCGACAACGCCGCCCCCGCCCCTTGCCGGCCAGTGACCCGACCGGGCATCTTGCGCCAGTTCCCAGAGAGCAGCAGCGCCGCCACAGTCATCCGAGACGCCGCCAAAACCAGGCTAAACGCGAAGCCCCCCTCCCCCCGCAAATTCAGGGCTAAACGCACCCAAATTGCGGCGGTAGAGATGGCAATAACCCCCAACAGCAAAATCACGATCACCCGCCAAAGGGCTGGCCCGTTACCGCCAAGATTGGCCGCAATCGGCGTTCCGGGCTTGTCTCGATTGAAAAATCCCATTTAAGCTAGAGAGACAGTGTTTATCAATCTTAAAAATCTTGCCATGAGTGACCCCATTACCCCCGCCGTCAGCGATCGCATCTGTAAACACATGAACGACGATCACGCCAGCGCCGTTCTCACCTATGCCCAAGTTTACGGCGATCGCCGCGATGCCGAAGCGGCCCAAATGCAGGCCATCGATCCCCAAGGGATGGACTTAACCGTTCACGTCAACGGCGAACCCCTCAGCCTGCGGATTCCCTTCGATCACCCATTGCAAGACTCTGAAGATGCCCATCAAACCCTAATTGCCATGATTAAACAAGCCCGTTCCGCCACCAAAAAAGCCTAACCTGTGAACTCGGCTTAATCGGCATCGTCGCGCCCATAAATCGCCGCCGCCTCCCCCGTCAGCCAGGCCCACATCCGCTCGCCGTAGCAAAAATGCCACCATTCTTGAGGATGCTGGGCAAACCCCGCTTGACGCATTACCTGCGCCAACAGTTGGCGATGATGATGATATCGTTGTTCGGGATCAGCGGCGGCGCTGGCAAAATAGTCAGGATGCGATCGCGGCGAAATCTCATCAATGGGCGATCCCATATTCACCACCTGATTGGTTGCATTCACCAGCGTTAAATCCACCGCACCTCCCGTTGCATGGGGGGGTGGGTCTTCCGGGTCATCACTGGGAGCCGCCCAAAACTGATAGACTTGTTCGAGCAGTTCCTGCCGTTGTGAGTCAGAGAGGCGGCGAGGGTTTAACCCTCGTTCTTCGACTAAGTCCGTCAACGCCTGATCTACCATGAACTGTTGCACCGCCACCGGACGAAAGGCGTCAAAAATTCGCAATCGCCAGCCTCTATGGGTTGTTTGTAGAATCTCTTGGGCTTCCAAGAGTCGTTCGAGAACACTTTCGCGCAAACAAAAGGGACTGCGATCGCCGTAGGGTGCGCCCAATTCTCGATAAGGATGGG
Organism: uncultured Phormidium sp.; assembly: GCA_964644215.1. Classification (GTDB taxonomy): domain Bacteria; phylum Cyanobacteriota; class Cyanobacteriia; order Cyanobacteriales; family Geitlerinemataceae; genus Sodalinema. Next base: position 4,422 of record CAZXWM010000269.1, on the reverse strand, counting down.
GAGATTCCAAGGAAAACAAACCATCGGGAATCGGAACCAGTCGTTCACCACACTCTTGAATGGGAATTTTTTGATAGGGTTTCATGATAGTTAATCGGTAACAATTAAGATTTAATCCTGAGTCAAAAACCCAGAAAAAAAACTATAGTTTGGTTTTGATTTGATTTGGTTTTGATTCGCCCTGCGACGATTCGCCCTCGGGCAAAGAATTTAACCGGCTCTAAATTTTCCTGATCACCCTAACTCCTAAACTATCGATTCTAAAACCCAGAAAACCTTAATACATCCTTCGCGCCATTTCGTCAAATTTCATGTCATCAAATCCTTTAATCAAAGCCCTCGGACAATCCCTAGCCGGCATGTTTGACAATCAACGTCAAGCCCAAGAGACTCCAACCTGGTTTGTCCCCACTCGACTGTGGCAGTATCCCCTCGTACAACAGATTGATGGGTATTATGCCATGTTTATCGAACAAGCCCCCCTCCTGACCCCAGAACAGCCCTACCGACAACGGTTGATGTTGCTGTCGGGCATTGATGACAGCGATATCCAAGTCATCTATCGAGCCTTTCGAGATCCCAGCGCCATCGCCGGGGCCGCCAGTGACCCTGAACGCCTCAAGGGTATTACGTCTGATACGTTACTCAAACTTCCCGGTTGTCGCTTACAGGTGCGGCTAGAGGGCGATCTCTTCATCGCCAATCCTCCCGAGGGGGCCAAATGTTGCTTCGACTATGAGGGCAAAACCCGCCAAGTCGAACTCGGTTTTGATTTAACTCCAGACTGTCTTTATAGTCGCGATCGCGGCGTTGATCCAGACAGCGGTCAAGGACTCTGGGGCGCACTCATGGGACCCTATAACTATCAGAAACAAACCGCCTTCCCCCTCCCTGAAACCTGGACAACTCGACCCTAACCATTACCCTTTAAGTCATCCCCCTCTTTGCTAAACTAAAACCGTTTGCTATCCCCAAATCCCTTAATGAGCAGCTACTTTCGTCCCGCCGTCGAGGCCATGCAGGGCTACATCCCCGGAGAACAGCCCAAACCCGGAACCCGTATCCTCAAACTCAACACCAACGAAAACCCCTATCCGCCCTCCCCAGAAGCCATGGCCGTCTTGCGGAACTTCCAGGGCGAGTTGCTGCGACGCTATCCTCATCCTTACGCCAACGCCTTTCGCGAGGCGATCGCCGAAGTTCTCAACCTTCCCCTCGACTGGATTATCGTCGGTAACGGTAGCGATGAAATCCTCAACCTACTCATTCGGGCCTGCGCCGAAGGAGACACTCGCCGAGTCGTCTATCCCACTCCCACCTACGTTCTCTACAAAACCCTCGCCGCCACCCAACCGGCAACGGTGTTAGAAATTCCCTATGGCGAGAACTATCAACTCCCCATTGATGCCCTCCTCAACGCACAAGGGGCTGTAACCTTCATTGCCTCACCCAACAGTCCTTCGGGTCATTTAGTCTCAAACAACGACCTTCGTCGCCTTGCTGAGGGGCTATCTGGAGTCTTAGTGGTAGATGAGGCCTATGTCGATTTCGCCGATGGAACCGCGTTACCTCTCGTGAGCGAGTTCGAGAACGTCATCGTCACCCGAACCCTCTCGAAAGGCTATTCCTTAGCAGGATTACGACTCGGGTTTGGCATTGCCCAGCCGGGGTTATTGAGTGGACTGTTCAAAGTCAAAGATAGCTATAACATCGATGCGATCGCCGCCATCATGGGGGCCGCCGCCCTGCGAGATCAGGCTTACAAAAACCACTGTGCTGAACGAGTCAAACAGTCCCGCCATCAATTAAGCCAACAGTTACAAGGGTTAGGCTTTAAAGTGCCACCGTCGCAAACCAATTTCTTGTTAGTAACTCCCCCTCGGGAGAACGCCGAGGAGATCTATCTAGCCCTGAAAGCCCGAGGTATTCTTGTTCGCTATTTCAACCATTCGGGCCTAGAGAAACAACTACGCATCACCGTCGGCACCGATGAGCAAAACCAAACCCTCATCGAAGCTCTCGTCGATCTAATTTAGAGGGACACCACCGGCAAGGAACAGGGATAGATTCCCCTCTCTCCCCTCGTGTCGTGGCTCCCCTCCCTCGTGTCATGACTCCCCTCCCTCGTGTCATGGCTGAAGCCGTGACACGTCCCTTTGGCGGCTCTGCCGCCTGGTACGGGAGGCAGAGCCTCCCAGTTGGCATTCCTAGGCAGAGCCTAGGAACGAGGGCGCCTCTTCTTCCCCTGTTCCCTGTTCCCTATTCCCTGTTCCCTGTTCCCTTCTCTTGCCTCTTTCCGTCTCTCCCCCTACCCATGTCTCGGGAAATGACTAATCTCAGCATAGCCATTGAAGGTGAGGGTATCTTGTCGGGTTTCGAGGCGGTTGAGACGGAGTTTTACGCCATCGAGATTGAAGCGATCTAAATCCACCATACCGTTGAGAGCGTCCAGGAGAGCTTGACTGAGTTGTTGACTGTCTTGGCGTAACTCCTCGGGGACTGACTCATCAATACATTCAGGATTGGTGAAATGGATGCGGCGGCGGCGTTCAATTTCTACCGTGGTTTCTAAAACAATCGGAATTTCTCGGCTAGCAGCAATTTGTGCTGTTGCTGTCAATTGAATCCGATTTCCGGGTTTCAGTTTCACTCTGACTTGAGTGAAGGAAATCGGTTTTCCCTGGGTGAGTGATTCTAAACCGGGCAATTGAAGTTCTTGCAGGCGTTGCGTCACCAAATCGGCCTCAAAGGCTTGATTGATGCCCGCCTCACTCAACACCACCTGGGCGATCGCCTGAGTAGGCTGTTTCAGTTGCAACTGTCCACTTAAAACAGAACTAAAATCAATCGAGACACTGTCCGTCTCAAAGGACATCTCTTGCACTGGAAAACGGCGACGAATCACCAGTTCCCGGCCGTTCATCTTGAAGCTATCAATACTCCCTTGTAACAGTTTGCTCGACGGTGAACAGCGAATCTGTACGTTCACGGACTCGCTTTGACTGAAAAGCTGGGCAATAGAGCGACTTGCCACGGTATCGAGCATTTTTGCGCCCCAATCCGTGCCTTCTGTCGTTGAATTTCCGATTAAACTCCCAAACATATCAAGCAATGCGTGTCCGCATGTCCTAGAGGCAACTCCTCTATTTGTAACAAAATATGAAGTGGACTGCAATCATCTCATAGGTAGAGAGAATAGGCCAACGGCGATCGCCACCTGTGCGATCGCGTCAATAGCCTCTCTCCTTAGGGAGATTTCCGGGGACATCCCCAACGGCGATCGCCGTCTTTGCATACCACAAAAACCTTATTCTGTCAAGGTAAACGATTGAAAAAAGGGTCGAGCGGACTCAAAAAACTCAGCCCGTCGGCGTTCAGGAAACTGAGCCGGAACCGCTGCGATCGTCTGATAGAGGCGAGTCCCGACCCAATAGACATGATGTTGATAAATCAGGCCATCTTGCCCCTCATACAAGAGAATCCGCCCCGGATAGCCCGACAACGCCACCTGACGATCCTGAACCAAGCGCCGACGAACATTGGTTAAAACCCCAGCGATCGCCCCATCAAAGCGAGTTTCCCGAGGAATCACCTCAAAAAAATCAGGAAAATCCGCCACAATCACCCCATAGACCTCATCCTCGTTCTCCAGTCCCAGAATGTACATCTCTAGCATTCCCAAACTGGTGTCAACGGGTTCGATGCTTTCGCGTAACTGCCCTGGGGGAAAACTCACCTGAAACCCCAACTGCCGATGTTCAAGAGGCTGCCAATTGTCGGGAATCTCGGATTCGACCTCAAGCGTATCCTCAATCTCCTCAATCTCCTCAATCTCTTCAGTCTCATCCTCCCCAGTCGAACCCGCCCGCAGCGGCTGAAACAGAACCCCTAAAATCACGAATACGCCAACAAGCCCCCAAAACACCAGCTTCCAGGGCCAGCCACCTCGACCTTGCTCGGCTCTCATCACACACACCACGCCTCATCTAAACACACTTGAGGAAATCGCCTCAAGTCTGACGAAGTTTAACAAATTTCCTTGCCATACGGCGGGGAAATCCGCACCGCGTTCGGACTGAGAAACACAGTCAAGCGTCAAGAAAACTGTAAAAATGTAGAAAAAACAGGTCTGGATTACCCTCAAGTTCCTTGGGAAACTCAGAAGCGGCGATCGCCAACCCATCGTTTTCCTCCAATCTTGACATGACTTGCTATGGAACGACATTCAGCTTTAGCTTCAACTCAGCATCTGATAGCCAAACTCCTCAGTTTCGCCATCATCCTAATGCTTCTCATTAGCCTTCCGCCAAAGGCGATCGCCCTGACTGATGCGATCGCCCCTCAACTGGCCCAAACCCCCTCAGCCGGCGGTAGCTTCGTGACAGCCGCCGTGAATCGCGTCGGAACCTCCGTCGTCCGCAT
>CAZXWM010000268.1:0-5878 GCA_964644215.1 uncultured Phormidium sp. | reverse complement strand
CCCTACAAACCTGTTCCCCCCTTTTGCCTCTTGCCTCTTGCCTCTTGCCTTCCCCCATGTACACCGCTGTTTTGATTATCCCGACGGGTATTGGCGCTCGGATTGGGGGCTATGCTGGGGATGGGATTCCGGTGGTTCGGGCTTTGTCTGGGGTCTGCGATCGCCTCATCACCCATCCCAATGTCCTCAATGCGGCCCAACTCTATTGGTCTGACCCCAATATCTTCTATGTCGAAGGCTTGGGGTTAGATCGCTTTGCGGCGGGAACTTGGGGCTTGCGCCCGGTGGTGCAAAATCGGGTCGGCTTGCTTCTCGATGGGGGGATTGAACCGGAGTTGCGCTTACGTCATCTGCAAGCGGCGGATGCGATGCGGGGGAGTTTGGGACTCCATTTAACGGATTATGTGGTCACTGATGCGCCTCTGGGGGTGCAATTGCGAACAGCCGCCTCGGGGGCCAGTTGGGGAACGTTGGACAATCCAGGGAGCCTGCTACGGGGCGCTAAACGGCTGATTGAGGGGGCTGGGGCTGAGGCGATCGCCGTGGTGGCCCGCTTCCCCGATGAGTCCCCGCAACAGCTACAAGACTATCGGACTGGGGCCGGGGTGGATGCGATCGCCGGCGCGGAAGCAGTCATTAGCCATCTCATCGTCCGCGAGTTCGGCATCCCAGCGGCCCACGCCCCGGCCCTGTCGCCTCTCCCCCCGGAAGTGAATCTCTCGCCTCGGGCCGCTGCTGAGGAGTTAGGCTATACGTTCCTTCCCTGCGTCTTAATGGGCCTGAGTCGCGCCCCGCAATTTGTCCGGGCGGGAGACTGGCGGACGGGTGATGTGCGATCGCCCGATGTGGATGTGGTGATTGTCCCCGAGGGCGCTTGTGGCGGCAGTGCTATCCTAAGTTGGAGTCAGGGCGCAACCCAAATCATTACCGTCGCCGAGAACTCAACCCAGATGCGTTGTTCCGCCGCCAGTTTAGGGATTGAGTCCCTATCGGTGCGATCGTATCTCGAAGCCATCGGGGCGATCGCCGCCCACCGTAGCGGCGTCCACCCCCAGGCCCTACAGCCCCAGATTGCGCCCCTCACGCATCTGTAAACCCTCCTAAAGCAAGCATTGTGAACGATTCCCCCTCCCCTGATTTTGAACCCTTAACCCGCTCGCAAATCCTAGTCGCCATGGGAGTCACGGCCGTCGTTCTGATGATTGTCTCCAAACTTTGGCTACGGTTTGGTAGCGTGCAACTATTACCCCTATCTTGGAACCCAGAACAAGCGGCTTTAGGCGTGGCCTTAAGTCTAGGAATCACCCTCGCCAGTTCGCTTCTCTATCGTATCTGGGGCGCTTATCGAGAAAGCGCCCAATTCTATCTCAACTTAGCCATCGCGCCTCTGGCTTGGTTTGACTTAGTCTGGTTAGGATTGCTTCCGGGAATGAGTGAAGAATTGCTATTTAGAGGGGTGATGTTACCGGCGATCGGTTTAAATCCCCTCGGCTTAGTTCTCTCTAGTGTATTATTTGGCATTCTCCATATTAGTGGTCGTCATCAATGGGCCTACACCACTTGGGCTACCATTGTCGGTCTATTTCTCGGCTTAAGTGCTATTCTCACCGGCAATCTTCTGGTTCCTATCATTGCTCATGTTACCACTAACTGGCTCTCAGGCTTTCTCTGGAAATGGCGTTATGTAAATCAGCAAACTTGAGTTTGTCTTGAATTTATTCCCATAATTTATGCTAAATAAAAAATCATCACCGTAGGGGCAAACCCTTGTGGTCGGCGAGCGATAGCCGAGCCGTGGTCGGCGAGCGATAGCTGAGCCGTGGTCGCCCTGACCCAGTGTTCATATATAGCAAGCCTATCCAAAAATGGTATGAATCTGATGGGTTTCAGAACCCCCTACTCCACCTGACACCTCCGCTAGATGAAGCCAGGGACATTCATCTGTTAAACTTCAGAAAACCGATCGCCGACTCGTCTCGTCGCGATCGCACTCCTCAAACCCAACATTATTTTATGAACGCCGTCACACCCGACCAACTAAAATTCTTTCTCGACATCGCCAGCGAAGCGGCCCAACAAGGGGGGGCGGTCCTAAAATCCTACTGGGGAAAACTCGAAGGCGTCGAAGAAAAAGGACGTTCCGGGGATTTGGTGACGGTCGCCGATAAAGAATCCGAAGCCAAAGTCCTCGAAGTGTTGCAACGTCATAGCCCCGATTGTGGCATCCTCGCCGAAGAGTCTGGTGTCTTAGGAAATGCCGAAAGTCCCTTCCGTTGGGCGATTGACCCCCTCGATGGCACCACCAACTACGCCCATCAATATCCCGTTTGTTCCGTCTCGATTGGCCTCCTCATCAATGGAGTTCCCGAAGTGGGGGTAGTGTATAACCCGATTCGGGAAGACCTCTTCCAAGCCGCCACAGGAGTCGGGGCTACCTATAACCGCCAACCGATGCGCGTCTCGGAGACCAAAACCCTCGATCGCAGCCTATTGGTCACCGGATTCGCGTATGATCGACGGGAACGCGATGATAATAACTATGCCGAATTTTGCTATCTGACCCATCTAACTCAGGGAGTGCGTCGGGGCGGTTCCGCTTCCTTAGACTTAGCGGATGTGGCCTGTGGGCGGATTGATGGCTATTGGGAACGGGGACTATCGATTTGGGACTTAGCCGCTGGAATCGTCCTCGTCCGCGAAGCTGGGGGCGTGGTCAGCGCCTATGACCAATCTCCCCTCGATTTACCCTCCGGGCGACTGTTAGCCACGAATGGCCAGCTTCATTCTGGCTTAAGCGATCGCCTCGCGGAAGTCCAACCCCTCGGAGAACTCCCCGGAATTGGCCGACTCAGTGAGCGATCGCCCGTCTAAGACCCCAAAAACCACAGTAAAGTAGAAACAGTCATGTAACTCATAACTCGTATCAAGACACTTATCGCAGGGAGGTGGTGACGACACAATGTCGTTCTCTTTTGACTTTAACCGGGGCTTATTTACTCTCGACTTCACCGATCATCATGCCATTCTCGGGGTGAGCTTGGATGCCGAGACCAAAGCCATTCGCAAACGCTATCTCAAAATTGCCCGCCGCTTACATCCCGATGTCTGTCAGGCGGATAATCGAGAGTTGGCCCAGTCAGTTCTCTCGAAACTGGTCAATCCCGCCTATAGCAAATTCTCCAACGAGCGGGAAGCCTCCGACTATACCATTTTGCTACGGATGCTGGCCAAACGGCTGCAACAGGAATATAGCAGTATTGAACTCAACTCGGCGATCGCCAAAAGTTTGGTTGAAGCCAACAACTATGAAGCCCTTTATCAGAAGGCCATTAAGGAATTAGGGGAACAACAATACCAAGACCTGAACCACATCAAGGACTATGTTGGCCAATTGAGTGAGTTGAACTTGGTTTATCTCTACCGTCGCGAACAGCAAAACAAAGGCTGGGCGCAAGCCTCTAAACGACCCTCCCCCAGTCCCACCGCTGCACCGCCACCGCCACCGCGTACGTCCACCAATACCTTCGTTGAACAGTATCTACAACGGGCGCGATCGCTCATGGAGCAGAAAAACTTTGCTCAAGCTCGCAAAGAACTGCAAGATGCCATTAAACTCGAACCTGAGAATAGCCGCTGTCATGGACTCATGGCCTTGGTCTATCTCAAACAACAAGAGGTGCAACCGAGCAAGGTCAACCTAACGATGGCCAACTCTCACACGACTAAGGCCTTGAAAATCGACCCCAAAGAACCCTTGGCCCTAGAAGCCCGCAAAACCCTAACCCGGATGATGGCCCGGCCCACCGCAACTCAGACGAAACCCAAGACGAAACCCCCCAAAAAATCTGATAAAACTAAAAAGTCAGATAAAGGGGGCGGTGGACTCTTTGGCCTCTTTGGCAACAAGAAAAAGTAAGTAACGTAACTACAACAGTCATGACGGTACACCAACCTCCCGCTGGGGCGCGGGATCTCCTGCCCCTCGATGTCACCCAGAAACAATGGATTGAGCGGCGTTTGCAAGATGCCTTCCGCCGCTGGGGCTATCACCGCATCATTACCTCAACCCTAGAACGCCTCGATACTCTCATGGCGGGAGGGGCAATTGACCGCAGTACTGTTGTCCAGTTCCAAAATAACGACGATGAACTCCTGGGATTACGGCCGGAACTCACCGCCTCGATCGCTCGGGCCGCTGTCAGTCGTCTCTCGGACGCGAGTTTCCCGCAACGACTCTACTACAATGCCAATGTGTTCCGCCGTAGTGGTGGCAATGCTTATGGCCGTCAACAGGAGTTTTATCAAGCTGGGGTGGAACTGTTGGGGGCCAGTGGCCCGGTGGCGGATGCGGAAGTGTTGCTGTTGTTAGCCGATAGTTTAGACCGCTTGGGCGTTGAGGATGTACAAGTGGTACTTGGAGAAGCGCAACTGACGCGATCGCTCCTCGACCCCTTCCCCGAACCTAGCCGCACCGCTGTTCGCAATGCCATTGCTGAGTTGGACTATGTAACTATCGAAACCTTGGATCTCTCCCCAGAGTTGCGCGATCGCGCCTTGGACCTCTTTAATCTACGCGGAACCCCCGACGAGGTGAGCGAGCGCTTACAAACCTTTGACCTCCCCGAAAACGCCCAGCAAGCCCTGGAAAATCTACAGGCCCTCCTTAGCATCCTTAAGACCAGACAACCGGAGTTCTCTGGGCAAATTGTCCTGGATCTGAGCCTGATTGAAACCTTTAACTACTACACCGGGATTGTCTTTGAAGTGGTGGGCCACAGTCGCGGCGATCGCCAACTGCTCGGGAAAGGGGGCCGCTATGACCAACTCCTCGAACTCTATCACCCCCAACATCAGGCCTGTTCCGGGATTGGCTTCTCCCTGAATCTCGAAGACTTGCATCATCTCCTCCTCAGCGGCGATCGACTCCCTCAGAAGACCCCTTCGAGTGATTGGCTGGTCGTGCCTCGTTCCCCCGAAGCCCAGGCGGCGGCCTTTGCCTTCGCCGCTCAGTTACGGCAAAAAGAAGATCTCATCCGCGTCGAACTCTGCCTCGACCAGCCTGTGGATGCTGCTCATCTACGAGATAACGCTCGCCGCCGTGGTGTCAGCCAAATTGCCTGGGTTGAGGCCGATGGTAGTAGCGAAAGCGAATTAGTTGACTCGGAAAATCCGTCATAAATCTTAACAATAAACCGGCGGTTCCTCGACGGTTAGGGAGCGGTCATCAGACTGTCAAGATTCGTTATGTTCTTGCAATAATTTGTCATAGTTTTGGCGGCAGAAGTTCGTTATCCTAAACCTAGGAAACAACACCGAAGACGCCATGACTGCACTCAATGCCTGGATTCGCAAAACCCCCTCTTGGCAAGCCATTATCACTCTAATTTTGGCATTGTGGTTCGGCGGGAGTCTGATATTAGACTTTGTGTTGATGCCCGGAATGTACAGTATGGGCATGATGAGTCAACCAGATTTCGCCAGCATGGGCTACAGCGCCTTTGAGCGGTTTAATCATCTCGAACTCTTATTCGGGGGCTTAGCCTTGACGGCTGTGCTTGTTCTCAACCGCCAAGACCACTTTTTCGGCGGCCAAACCCGCCAAGCCATCATCTTATCAACGCTACTGTTGGGGATTGCGATCGCCTACACCTATCTATTCACGCCACAAATGAGCGCTCTGGGGATGTCGTTAACCGCCTTTGAGCCTCTGACCGAGTTTTCACCCCTCATGGAGACGATGCAGCAAGGCTATTGGGTTCTCGAAGTTCTCAAACTCGCCTCAGCCTGGGTTCTACTCCGTCTCTGTCATCGCCAAATGCAAGTCAGTTAATGCCAAGTTAATCCTAGATGCACGAATAAAGAGATTTGTCAAGAGGCG
>CAZXWM010000267.1:1989-5885 GCA_964644215.1 uncultured Phormidium sp. | reverse complement strand
CCCATACACTTGCTATCTATCCTGAGCCTCAGGAGAAGACGCTACTCTACTTTAGGCGATCGCCCGAGCCTGGAAATTCAACGGATCGAATTTCTTGGAAATTGACGGGTCTAACGGACATTCCCCGGATATAATGAACCATACCGGGCATCCGTCCAGCCCGAGACCGTCTAATCAGCACGCTACGACACCTGCATGGGTTTTTGGAAAAGCATTTTTAGCAGTTCGGATTCGGCTTCCCCATCGCCGAACGCGATCTCCTTGGAGGAGTATTCAGCACCCGGCATGAGCGATCGCCTGGGGACACAAAGCCGAATCTACTTTAGTACCGATCGCCGTATCGACATCTACGAACTCGAAGAACTTTGTGACTCAGTCGGCTGGGCTCGTCGTCCCCTACGCAAAGTCCGCAAAGCCCTCGAACACAGTTACATGGTCGTATCCATGTGGGAAGTGCGCGGAACCCGCAAACGGCTAATTGGCTTCGCCAGAGCAACCTCAGACTGTGCCTTCAACGCCACCGTCTGGGATGTGGCCATCCGCCCCGAATTTCAAGGCAAAGGCCTCGGCAAAGCCCTCATGAGTTATCTGATCACCAAACTACGACGCGAAGACATCAGCAACATCACCCTCTTCGCCGATCCCCACGTCGTCAAGTTTTACGACGGCCTAGGCTTTCTCGCTGATCCCGAAGGAATTAAGGGGATGTTCTGGTATCCCAGTTAGGGAACAGGGAATAGGGAATAGGGAATAGGGAACAGTCCTCTTGCCTTCTTCCCCCCATTCCCCGTTGACGGTACTATAGAAACAGTATTGGTAAGAAATCTTCATATTTTATCCGTTGATATGGAATCAGGAATCGACCTCCAAGGTAGTGTAATCGAGATACTCGGGGGCTTTGGTGTCCCGGCTGGACTAGCCAAAGTCATCTGGATGCCCGTCCCCATGCTACTGATGTTGGTAGCTGCCACCGTCGGCGTACTCGTCTCCGTCTGGCTAGAGCGGAAAATCTCCGCCGCTGCCCAACAGCGGGTTGGCCCCGAATTTGCCGGTCCTTTGGGAACATTACAACCCGTTGCCGATGGCTTAAAACTGCTGTTCAAAGAAGATATCATTCCTACGCGGGCAGATCCCTGGCTCTTTACCATCGGCCCGGCGATCGTTGTCATCCCCGTCTTTCTGTCCTACCTCATCGTTCCCTTCGGACAGAACTTGGTCATTACCGACCTCAGTATTGGTGCTTTCCTCTGGATTGCCCTATCGAGCATTACCCCCATCGGCTTGCTGATGTCTGGGTACTCCTCCAACAACAAATATGCCCTAATTGGTGGATTGCGTGCCGCCGCTCAGTCCATTAGTTACGAAATCCCTCTGGCCTTGTCGGTGTTGGCGATCGTCTTGATGTCGAATAGCCTCAGTACCATCGACATCGTGAACCAACAAGCCGACTACGGCATCCTCAGTTGGAACCTCTGGCGACAACCCGTGGGCTTTGTTATCTTTTGGGTAGCCGCCCTCGCTGAAACCGAGCGTCTTCCCTTTGACCTCCCTGAAGCCGAAGAAGAACTCGTCGCGGGCTATCAAACCGAATACACCGGCATGAAGTTTGCCCTGTTTTACCTCGGGTCTTACGTTAACCTAGTTCTTAGCGCCCTGCTGGTCTCGGTCTTTTACCTCGGCGGCTGGAGTCTCCCCATCCCCGTCGAAACCTTAGCCCAATGGCTTGGAGTCAGCGAATTTTCCCCCGTCGTACAGGTTATTACCGGTTCCTTGGGAATCACCATGGTTCTGCTGAAAACCTACCTGTTCGTCTTTTTGGCCGTTTTGCTGCGTTGGACAACCCCTCGGGTTCGCATTGACCAACTCCTGAATTTAGGCTGGAAATTCTTGCTTCCCGTTTCCCTAGCCAACTTGCTGATTACAGCCGCCCTCAAATTAGCCTTCCCCGTTGCCTTTGGCGGCTAAATTGCCCCCCTTGGGACACACAATCACGACTATACGAGAGAACACCATGCTGAAGTTTCTCAAACAAGTAAGCGACTACGCCAAAGATTCATTTCAAGCGGCCAAGTACATTGGCCAAGGATTAGCAGTGACCTTCGACCATATGGGCCGTCGCCCCGTTACTGTCCAATATCCTTACGAAAAACTGATTCCCTCGGAACGCTATCGAGGGCGGATTCACTTTGAGTTTGATAAGTGCATCTCTTGTGAAGTTTGTGTCCGAGTTTGCCCCATCAACTTACCCGTGGTGGACTGGGAGTTCAATAGAGAACAGAAGAAAAAGAAACTCAACCACTACAGCATCGACTTTGGCGTCTGCATCTTCTGCGGAAACTGCGTGGAATACTGCCCCACCAACTGTTTGTCCATGACCGAAGAGTATGAACTCAGTGCCTACGATCGCCACGAACTCAACTACGACAACGTGGCCCTGGGACGGTTACCGGAAAAAGTGACCCTCGATCCGATGGTACAACCGATGCGAGAACTGGCATACTTACCCAAGGGTGTCACCGATCCCCACGATTTGCCGAAAGGATCTCAACGTGCGGGCCGTCGTCCTGAAGACATCCTCGAAGAACTCGAGGCGGAAAAGGCGCAACGGGAAACAGCTAGTGCCGAATCCGAGAAAAACTGAGCCAAACCCGCGATCGCCCCGACGGTTGGACAACTGGCTGGGCGGGTTTCCCTGCCCCAGCCAGCTCTTCCGGGGATACCCATTGCTAAGCCTGTACGAAAATAAAGGAAAAAGCTGTGAATTTAGCTGAAGGCGTTCAAATCGTCTCATTTGGAATTTTAGTTGCGACGACCATCGCCGCCGCTCTAGGCGTGGTCTTATTAGAAAATATTGTCTATTCGGCCTTCCTCCTAGGTGGAGTGTTCATCAGTATGGCTGGCTTATATCTGCTGCTGAATGCAGATTTTGTCGCCGCCGCTCAAATTCTCGTTTATGTTGGTGCGGTGAACGTGCTGATTATCTTCGCCATTATGTTGGTGAATAAAAACGAGATCTTTAAGCCCATGAAAAATGCCTGGTTCCGCAAAGGAGCCACGGCCTTGGTCTGTGTAGGTCTATTTGCTTTACTCGGTACGATGGTACAATCCACCTCTTGGGCGGTATTAGAGACCATTGAACCAATCCCGAGTACGGCGTTGCGTCTCGGACAACACTTTTTTAGTGATTTCTTGTTGCCCTTTGAGTTGGTCTCAGTGCTGTTGCTCATCGCGATGGTTGGGGCGATTATCCTAGCTCGCCGTGAGTTTATTACGGGTTTGGATGCCGAGCAAGAGTTTGTTTTCACGCTGCCAGAACGGCCGCGAGAACCCGTTGGAGCCATTAGTGACTCCCCTGATGATTCTGATTCGTAGAGGATTCATTGCCCTACTTTTGCATACCGTTTGAGAGCTTTGTGAGCGCTTTATGGAACTACAACTTGAATATTTCTTACTCTTAGCCGCAGCCTTGTTTTGCATCGGTATTTATGGGCTAATTAATAGCCGGAATGCTGTGCGCGTGTTGATGTCCATTGAACTGCTCTTAAATGCAGTCAATTTAAATCTGATGGCATTTTCCAATTACTTGGATGCTGATGCTAAAGGACAAGTTTTTTCAGTGTTTGTGATCACGATCGCTGCCGCTGAAGCCGCTGTGGGTCTCGCAATTGTGCTAGCCATTTACCGAAATCGCGACACCATTGACATGGAACGGTTCAACCTGTTGAAGTGGTAGGTTAGGACTGGCAAAGTTCTAACTTCTGTGTTAATACTCTCTGTTACTCCCGTTGAAACCGCTATTTTGAGTCCCGATTGTGGCTCTTGGCAGGGTTTCGGCGGGAGAATTTTTCTGGGCATTGTAAATGAATCTAGCCCAGCCCCGTTTTACAACTCAACAG
>CAZXWM010000267.1:602-1979 GCA_964644215.1 uncultured Phormidium sp. | reverse complement strand
GTAGTTAAAGATACAAAAATCAGCCTTTCTGCCCTAACTTTACATAAGCTTTACATAAATTACAGAATTCAATATGGTTTCTTTACGGAATACATGGTCTAATCTCGTAGGGTGGAAATAGGAGGATAAGATGCCCAAGGGCGATCGCCTCCTAGTTCCAACTCGCCCTTTGACACTTTGGTAAAAAACGCCATGCTTCGTATTGTAAACCTGCTACTTGCTCCCATCGATGGCTGGCTGGCATCCCTCGATATCAACAGTCCCCAACTTGCCACAGCAATCGTGCGGTTAATCCCAGCACAATGCCCCTTCGAGCGAGACATCAGCCTCTTGGGACATCATCTGTTCCATATCCCCCCCATGTGCAAACTCAACCCCCTCTACGATCGCTTCGTTGAGTTACGATTCCGCGCCCTGTGCTACCTCGTCGATACCTGCGGCAGCGACATTAGCGCCTTCTCCTAATCCGCTGGTTCCTTAAAGTCTTACCCGAGTCGTGAACACCAGTTCACCCAAACACAGCGGCTTCAAGTTCCCGAAGCGCCTCCTCAACCACCGCGTTAGTGACTTGCACATCAAACTCACCAGCCGCTTGTAGTTCTTCCTTAGCCCGTTCAAGTCGTCGCTGAATCGCCGCTTCCGAGTCGCGATCGCGTCCCCGCAGTCGCCGTTCCAACTCCGCAAACGAAGGAGGACGAACAAAGATCAACAAGGCCTCGGGGAAACTGCGGCGGACTTGGCGGGCACCTTCAACTTCAATCTCTAAAATCACCCAATGACCCTGCGCCATCTGAGTTTCCAAGGATTGGCGTGGGGTTCCATAATAATTCCCGGCAAACTCAGCCCACTCAACAAACGCATCCTGGGCAATCTTCTCCTGAAACCCCTGCCGGCTCAAAAAATGATAGTCCACCCCATCAACCTCACCCTGGCGGGGAGGACGAGTGGTTGCCGAAATCGACAAACAAAGATCCGGGTGGCGTTGGCGTAGCGATCGCAATAACGTTCCCTTACCAACCCCACTCGGACCCGTCAACACAATTAATTTTCCAGCAGTCATGATATCGTTGCGGCCATTCCTTAAAGAATGGTCGCTCCTAAATTACTCGGGCGCGCGCTCAAGACCACGCCGCACCGGGCCATTACGTGTGAGCCTCCTTACCATCTTTATTGAAAACAAAGCGGTTGGCAACGGTTTCAGGTTGAATCGCCGAGAGAATCACATGACTCGAATCCGTGACAATCACCGCCCGAGTGCGCCGGCCATAGGTGGCATCCACCAACTGACCCCGCTCTCTGGCATCGATAATGATACGCTTAATGGGAGCCGACTCGGGGCTAACAATGGCAACAACGCGATTCGCCGAAACGATATTG
>CAZXWM010000267.1:0-592 GCA_964644215.1 uncultured Phormidium sp. | reverse complement strand
ATCTCGTGTGAGGAGGGTAGTAACGACAGTATCTAACTCTCATGGTAGATAGAATCCAAAATTTTGGCTGAGGTGGCGCAAATACCAGAAAAATCCCACCCCAACTCACCCAGAAAGCATCTCCCCCAACGCCATCGGCTCAATTTAAGTTCCCGTAAAGATTTCAGCCCTTCACCCGTCCTGTGCAACCCGTCGATTTCACCACCCTTTGCGCCATTTATGCCGATTTTCGGACATCTTGGCTTCCCGCTCGTCTAGAACAAGTCATTCAAAGCGATCGCACCCAACTGGCCCTCGCCCTACGCACCCTCGACCGTCGCGGCTGGCTGCGGCTGTCTTGGCATCCCCAAGCCGCTCATCTCTGTCTGAGTAGCCCACCGCCCAAGGTCCCCGACACCTTCACCTTCAGCGACCAACTGCGCCACCAACTCAAAGGCTTAGCCCTGGTTGACGTTACCCCCATCTCCCCCTGGGAACGAGTCCTAGACTTCCAATTTGCCCGTCGTCCCGGAGATCCCCTCCAAGGACATCTCTACGTGGAAATCATGGGCAAATATAGCAACGTCATCCTCACCAACGCCGAAAATCTCAT
>CAZXWM010000266.1:0-5898 GCA_964644215.1 uncultured Phormidium sp. | reverse complement strand
AGCACCCTTGACCATTGTTTGGCCGACTCAAACCGACTGCGCCCGTGCCTTATCCGACTTTACAGCCTATCATCTGTCGCACAAGGTTGGTCTAATTGATGCTTTGATTGCAGCCTGTGTCGTTGGGCGTAACGCAACCCTCTGCACTTTCAACGTGAAGCACTACCAAGTGATCTCAGGATTAAACATCGAGCAACCCTATAGCCGTTGAACTATTGACTGGGTGGTGGGAGTTAGGACGGGCGATCATCACCTGTCGGGTGAATGTGTGGGAAGCGGATCAAAATGCCTTTTCCGGGTTTGATGTGTATCGAAATTCACCTTTTGAGGTGGATCAGATGGAACTGTTTATCTGGCGGTTTTTTACCCAGAGTGGTTAAAATTAGAAAAACAGAACCTTTTACCCTTATGCAAGTTCATCGGTCTCTCCCTCCACTCCATCATCTCCCGAAGTCGTTACCCCTGGATGGGGCGGTGCGAATTGAGTTGGAATCCGGTGTTCCAATTTTTCGGGCATCAGCAAATGTGCAGGCTCGGATTGTGATGTTATTGGAAAAACAGCAACTTGAAGCGTTAACTGAGTCAGAGGAACAGGAGTTAGATGCTTATGAGGAAATTGATGATTATCTAAGTTTTGTCAATCGCACGATTCGGAATTTGGCAATCGTTATCCCCTAATCTCAAACAATAATGCCATGACAACCTCAACCCCAACTCCTGCCGATGCTCTGATTGCCGCCCTCCATGAACCGGGACGGGAAAACCTCCTTGATTTGGTCCGCAACCCCTTGCGCTTGACGTTGCTCTGCATGACTTGGGATGGATCATCGTTGCCGGACACCCAGGCGGAGTTGTATGCCCGTTATCTAAAAGAGGTGTATCAGTGGAATCAGAACTTGCAGGAGTTGCGCGACCATGCTCGACGTTGTGGCACAAATATCACGAAGTTGAAGCGGGATTTGAATCGGCAATTGGGGGAATTGGCTAAGGCGGCGCTGAATTTACCCCAGGAGCGGTTTCGGTTATCTCAGGCTTTGGTGGAGGAGTTTTTGGGGGAGGAACTGGATGAGACATCGTTGGGTTATTTGGCGTTGCGGTTGGGCTGGCTGAATCGAGTCGGCAGAGATGGGCGAGGAGATTCTATTTTTGCGTTTTATCATGCGACGTTTCAGGAGTATTTTGCGGCGTTGGCGGTGGCGGATTGGGATTATTTTCTGCCTCGGAATCATGTGGATCATCCGGTGGCGGGGAAGCGGTATCGGGTTTTTGAACCCCAGTGGAAGCAGGTGATTTTGTTGTGGTTGGGGCGTGGGGATGTTGGGTCTGAGGAGAAGGAGGGGTTTATTCGGGCGTTGGTTGAGTTTGAGGATGGAGTTAGAGATTATTATGCGGATCAAGCTTATTTTCTAGCGGCTGCCGCAATTAATGAATTTAAGGGTTGTTCCTTAGCTGCTGAGATTGTTCGGCAGATAGTGAAGTGGGGGTTTGGTTATTTCGATATTGAAAAACAGAAATGGATGAGTTTCAATAAATTGGATGAACAAAATGCGAGAAAGGTGATATCTAAAACGATTCGACAGCTAGTAATTTCAGAACTGATTGAAGTTATTAACCATTGCCCAGTTGAATGGACTCGGTATCAGGTGGCAAAGAGCTTAGGAGAAATTGACCCAGGCAATTCAGCGGCGATCTCTGGGTTGCTCAAAGTTATCCGCACCACTGAAGATGAAAATATTCGTTGGCAGGTGGCAGATAGCTTAGGAGAAATTGACCCAGGCAATTCAGAGGCGATCTCTGGGTTGCTCAAAGTTATCCACATCACTGAAGATGAAAATATCCGTAGCCGGGCGGCATATAGTTTGAAGAAAATCGGACAAGGCAACCCCGAGGCGATCTCTGAGTTGCTCAAAGTTATCCGCACCACTGATGATGAAAATATCCGTAGGCGGGCGGCAGATAGTTTACGGGAAATCGCACAAGGAAATGCCGAGGCGATCACGGGATTGCTTCCATTGCTCCAAACCACTGAGAATGAAGATACCCGGATGAGAGCAATTGAGTGTTTAGGGAAAATCGGACAAGGTAACCCAGAGGCGATCTCTGAGTTGCTCCAACTTCTCCGCACCACTGATGATGAAAATATCCGTAGGCGGGCGGCAGATAGTTTAGAGAAAATCGGACAAGGCAATCCAGAGGCGATCTCTGAGTTGCTCCAACTTCTCCGCACCACTGATGATGAAAATATCCGTAGGCGGGCGGCAGATAGTTTAGAGAAAATTGATCCGGGAAATCCCGAAGTGATCGCTGGGTTGCTCAATGTTATCGCCACTACTGAGGATGAAGAAACCCGGTGGTCGGCGGTATATAGTTTGGAGAAAATCGGACAAGATAACCCAGAGGTGATCTCTGGGTTGCTCAATGTTATCGCCACGACTGAGGATGAAGATACCCGTAGGCAGGCGGCAGTTAATTTAGGGGAAATCGGTGTTGGAAATCCCGAAGCGATCGCTGGGTTGCTCCAAATTCTCCGCACCACTGACGATGAATCTACCTGTGTGGATGTGGCTTTTATTTTAAAGAAAATTGACGCAGAAAATGCCGAGGCGATCGCTGGGTTGCTCCAAATCCTCCGCACCACTGATGATGAAAAGATCCGTCGGAGGGCGGCTATGACTTTAGGGGAAATTGGTGTCGGAGATCCCCTTGTTATCGCTGGATTGCTTGAATTTATCCGCAGTGATGAGGCTTATTAATATGTCTTTTCCTAAACCTTTTGGGAATACTTTCGAGAATTTAATTAGAATTGGACAAGGAAATCCCGAGGTGATCGCTGGGTTGCTCGAAGTTATCCGCACGACTAAGTATGAACTGACCCTTAGGCTGGCGGCAGAGAGTTTAGGGACAATCGACCCTGGAAATCCTGATGCGATCGCTGGGTTGCTTGAACTTCTCCACACTACTGAGCATGAATTTACCCGGTGCCAAGCGGCAGAGAGTTTATGGAAAATCGACCCAGGCAACCCAGAGGCGATCGCGGCGTTAGTCAATGTTATCACCACCACTGAGAATAAAAATAACTGGGGGTTGGCGGCATATAGTTTGGAGAAAATCGGACAAGGCAACCCAGAGGCGATCGCGGGTTTGCTCAAAGTGTTTGAAACTACTGAGGATGAAGAAACCCGGAGAGATGCGGCAAAGAGGTTAGGTAAAATTCTCACCACACGCCAACAATATGCAGGGGTTGTCTCTGCCTTAAAACACAACCTTAGCGATGAAGTTTCCCAAAACAACTTTGCTCGATTCGAGACATCCTACGAAGTCATCTGGAATTGTGCCGAAAACCTCCCCTATCCCGAATTTTACCAAGCATGGCACCATCCCACCACCACCCCCCATCCCGAAGTCGAAGACACCACTCCAGTGGCTTCCACTCCCTTCACCCAACACCAAAACCTAGCACTTTTGCCCCAGAGTATTAACCAAGCCATCCAGTCATCGAGTCGCCCCCCAAACTGCCAAGTCATTTGCATCGACGGTAGCCGCTTCAGCGACCCTAGCAACCCCGCCCTGCAAATCTACACCGCCCTCAAAAAAGCAGGCTGTCCCGCCAGTCCAGACGGTAAACCCCGCACCATTGGCGAATTGCAAGCCTACTGCGAAGATGACCTCAGTGAAGAGAAAATCGCCCTCATCCTCTACGAAGCACCCACCGATCCACCCCCCCAAGGGTTTGATAGGGCGGTACTCAATCAACTCGCCCGGTTTAGCCATCCGCCGATTGCGGTGGTTGTAGGCGATCGCCTCCCGGAGTGCCGATTACCGCAATTCCTAGAAAGCGACCCGGATTTGATTGCCAATATCCTGCAATGGTTGGACAATTTGGAACGATGAACGGGTAAAATTTAGAGTAAGCATTCAAGGAAAAAAACGATGCCCATCATCAAAATTCCCAAGCAGTATTTAATTGACCAGAATGAAGAGTTTATTACCGTGGATGTACCCGCATCAGTGGTGTCGATGTGGCAACGGGATTATGCCAAGGTTGCCAAAGCCAAGGGATTGCTAAAAGATAAGCGAGAAAAAATGCTGGCCCATCTCGACACCATGCGTCAGGAGTGGGAGCGATGAAGTATCTCTACGACACCAACATCTTTATTGACTACCTGGCTGAAGAACCAGCAGTATTGCCGCTCTTCTCAGAATTATTTCTCAGCCAAAATGAGGTGATCATTTCCTCCATTGTGACCCTAGCAACCCCGCTGGTGCAATATCTACACCGCCCTCAAAAAAGCAATTTGTAGGCGATCGCCTCCCTGAATGCCGATTACTGCAATTCCTAGAAAGCGACCCAGATTTGATCGCCAATATCCTGCAATGATTGCACAATTTGGAACGATAAGAGGCGATCGAACACTTAGCGTATAATAGGGTTCAGGATGCTTAACCGATCGCTCCCTATCTTATCGAGTTTAAATTCTCTACGGCTCAAGAATTTCGTAAGTTGTCCCCCATTTGCAGAACAACAACAGAGGTAAAACAGTGTTCAACCTAAAAGAAATTGAAAAAGCAATTCTTTCCCTACCCTCCAATGAGTTTGAACAACTCAAACAATGGTTCTTTGACCTAGATTATCAAGGTTGGGATGAACAGATAGAAGGAGATATTGCCGACGGTCACTTAGAAGCCTTCGCAGAAGAGGCGATCGCAGAGTTTGAAGCTGGACATTGCCGAGAAATTTGATGCACTATACCACTCGACGATTTTGGCAATGTTACAACGCTTTACCGAAAACTGTGCAAAAAACTGCGGATGAATGCTACAAATTGCTCAAGCTTGATCCGTCTCATCCGTCCCTACATTTCAAAAAACTGGGCAAAAAGTATTGGTCTGTTAGAGTCGGATTAAATTACCGTGCTTTGGGTGTTGAAGTAGAGAAAGGCATTTCTTGGTTTTGGATTGGAACCCATGCAGAGTACGACCGATTGATTAGCAAATAGCCCAGAAACTACTCACTTCTCAGCTCGACCCACCCCTCGCCCGGTTTAGCCATCCACCCATTGCAGTGGTTGTCCCCCCTATCAAACTGATTTTTCGCCATAGCATGGCAACCGTGCTGTACTAACCAGGTTGAAATCGTCGATTATCACTAACATCACTTACAGAGTAATTCATAATGGTTCGTATTCCCACTCATCGCCCCCCCACCCATCCCGGTGAAATGCTTTTAGAAGAGTTTCTGAAGCCGATGGAACTGACACAACGAAACTTAGCTGATGCGATTCATGTACCTTATCAGCGAGTCAATGAGATTATCAACCGGCGGCGAGGAATCACTCCCAGTACAGCTTTGCGGTTGGCTAAATTCTTTGATATGTCACCGGATTTTTGGCTGAATCTTCAACTGCGTTGGGATTTATATCATACCCAACAGGAAGAGCAAGAGATTCTAAACACAATTTCCTCTAGGGGCAATCTGCTAAACCTTCATTAATTCAAATTAATACTATTTTTCAAACGTCGTGCTACAGATTTTCGTAGGGGAGAACGGTGTTCAGCAAGGGATACATTTGTTAGAAAATGCACCACCTAACTTATCAGAATGGGCTAATCGCAAAAAGGCGATCGCTGACTATTTGAAAAAGAAACATTTTCACCGAAATGTTCGGTCATAGAAACCCGGTTTCTCGGCATTTAGCAAGAATAGGATAAATTGGCATAAGTCTCCAAAACAGCTCAAATATCAGTAAACCCTAGCCCCCAGCCCAAAAATGAACAAAACCATTGATCTCACTGGACTCACCCCAGCACAAATCCAGCAAATCCACACAATGATCGAACATTTCATACCATTTTTCAATAACGCTGCTATTGATGAAAACATCAAATTACCCCGTCTTA
>CAZXWM010000265.1:4602-5967 GCA_964644215.1 uncultured Phormidium sp. | reverse complement strand
CGACGGCCTCGTCGAACAACTCGGCGGAAAAGCCACCCCAGCCGTCGGTTGGGCCATTGGCTTAGAACGGCTGATTCTCCTCCTCCAACAACTTCAAAACACCCCCAACAACAGCCCTGACTGTTACGTTGTCTCTCGGGGAGAACAAGCCGAAGCCCAAGCCCTCCTACTCACACAACACCTGCGTCAAGCCAACATTGCCGTAGAACTCGACTTAAGCGGCAGTGCCTTTGGTAAACAGTTTAAACGGGCCGCCCGCAGTGGCGCCCAAATCTGTTTAGTATTAGGAGATGCCGAAGCCGCCGCCGGAACCATTAACCTAAAATGGTTAGAAAGTGGAGAACAGCAAACCCTACCACAATCAAAATTGTTACACACCCTAACGAATACCCTTGTTAAAACCTAACCTTAAACATCTCAAACCCAAATTCCTATAGGGGCGAAACATCTTTCGCCCCAATTCAGCATCAGAACTAACTCTCCTCTTTATTGCCCTGAACCCCTCGCATAATCCGCGAGAGTTCAGATTTCTCATTTACCGAAACCCGCGACGGCGAACCGCTAATAATCCCTTCATACTCACGGAACGACCCTTTAATGTCGGGGCCATTAGCACTAATCGTATATTCACGAATCCCCGTATCATGCCAAGATCCTCTCATCTTGAAAACATTTAAAGCCCGAGACATTTGACCGCGAATTTCGACATATTGCAACATCAAAATTGTGTCAGTAATCGTAGAAATATGGGAATCTGTAATCGAGTGAGACCCCATAAATTGGTCAGTAGTATTGGTGAAAAACCCCGTAATTTCCTCTTGTTTCGCATAGCCCGTCACCCCAATCACGAATTGACGGAAGGCATTATTACTCACCCCTCGCGCCAAGGCCGATAGAGAGTCAATAGCAATCCGAGAGGGTTTGAAATCCACAATCTGCGTCTTGATAATCTGAAGATGATCTTCAAGGCCCGCCGATTCAGGATAGGCGCAGAGAATTTTCATCAGTCCCCGCCGTTCCATCTCCTCGAAATCAATCCCCCAAGAATAGGCATTTCGCAGCAACTGCGCCCGCGACTCCTCATACGCAAAGAGAATGGCCCGTTCGCCTTTGAGACATCCTTCCTCAGTGAATTTGCTCACCAGTAAGGTTTTACCCGTTCCCGTCGCGCCGGTGGCCAAAATAATCGAATCTTTGAAGAACCCACCCCCACACATCTCGTCCAAGGTCTTGACCCCCGACGAGACGCGCACATTAGAAGACCGTTGCGTTAAACGCATCGCCCCAAGTGGGAAAATGTTAATCCCATCATCGGTCATCGTGAAGGGATATTCCCCCTTCATGTGGGTGGTTCCCCGCAGTTTG
>CAZXWM010000265.1:0-4592 GCA_964644215.1 uncultured Phormidium sp. | reverse complement strand
GGATTTCAATCGTCCGGCGGCGGCGTTCCCCCTCCAGGACGTTACGGACAATGACGACGTTATCCGAGACAAACTCCTCGACGCCAAAGCGGGCCACGGCCCCATATTCTTCCAGGCGTTCAGTCGTCATGACCGTGGTGGCGTTGAGTTGCTTGAGGCGGGCCACCAGCCGGAAGATTTCTCGCCGGACCACCGGGGCCGCGTCATATTGTTGAAACACAGCCGTCACGGAGTCGATGGAGACTCGTTTGGCTTTGTATTTGCGAATCCCGTACTGAATCCGCTCAATTAAGGCCGAGAGGTCGAAGTTCCCCACGACATCCTGGCCTTCGGGGTCAGGGGACGCATCGAGGATAAAGAGTTTCCCTTCATCAACGAGTCCTTGCAAGTCCCAACCAAAGCTTTGGGCGTTTTTAATCAAGTCTGCGGGGGATTCCTCGAAGGTGACGAAGACTCCCGGTTCGTTGAACTCGGTGATACCGTTATAGAGGAATTGAACCGTAAACAGGGTTTTTCCGGTTCCTGAAGTCCCACTAACGAGGGTAGTTCGTCCGGCGGGGAGTCCTCCGTGGCTGATGTCGTCGAACCCTTCAATCAGGGTTCGGATCTTATGAACCCCTTGCAGGTTGCGGGGTTTTTCCTGTTCGGTTTGACTGTTCATGGTGCTTGTGAACTGAATCGGCTTACTAAAGCTTGAACGTACAAATAGGGGAGTTGGGGTTTCCCCTGTAGGCGGTTTGGTCTAAGGGGTTACGTCTAAGGGGTTATTAGTTTACCTGTTTTGGCTGTCAGATTCGCGATCGTACAATTCCTCGTAGAGTAAGTCCAAGCCAATGAGGACTTTTTCGCGATCTGATAAGTCGCCGATAATCTTGCGGACGGGAAGGGGGAGAATTTTGGCCAGGGTTGGGGTGGCCAGGATTTTATCTTCTTCGGCCAGTTGCGGATTTTTGAGGACGTCAATGACTTTGAGGGCGTATACTCCTTGAAATTCTTGTTCGAGGAGATCGTTAAGGGTTTTGAGCGCCCGCACGGAGTTGGCCGTGTTGCCGGCAACGTAGAGTTTTAAGACGTAGGTTTTCTTAGGAGGCGTCATAATTCCCTGGGAATTGAACGACGATACATTTCGCACAGGTTGGCGATCGCATCAATTAAGGTTAATCGATAGTCTAGCAGGATTTCTTCACTCCTCCCCTCTAATTTGAGTTGTTTGGAAAATTCATCCATTAACTCCATGTGGATTTCCACAATATAAGTCACAGAGATGTCGGCAAAGAAAGCGATATGAATGAGTTCATCTAAAAGGGGGTTGATATTCACATCATCGGAAAAATAGTCCAGGACAATCTCTCGGTATAGTTTTTGGATGTTTTTGAGAAGCTCTTGCTGTTCAGATTTGGCTAGATTCCGTAAAAATTGTTGGGGGCTGCGTTTATAATAGACACCCAGGTATCCCAGCCGTTCTCGGAGTTTCTCCGTGAGCCGCTGCTGTTTCTTCGTCAAAAACTCTTCGGCATGGCTGGCAATGTCAGGGTTCAGATGTTTTTTAGGGGCAATATCTGAGCCGTTAGAGAGATTGAGAAACCGCTCGATCGCCTCATGAATGGCCCCTAAAATTTCCGGGTCTGATTGCCCCAGAGATAGTAACACTTCTGCCTTGTGATACAACAGACTTGTACCATCCTCCTCAACGGTATCGCCTCGGCCAAGATTACCGTCACTCTCATCTACCTTACTCCCGTCTGCATGACCTAAATTAGCGATATTACCCATAATCACAACCGGTAGCAGCACACCAGCCTGGTGTAACTCTTGGCTGAGATCAGCAAGAACATCGTCATATTCGAGAATTGCACAGTCAATGTGCTGCTTCTGTTGCTGAACATACTCCAAAAACTCCCCGGCATCGGTACAGTGAAACACGTTACAACGGGCGAGATCGAGGGTCTGTTGCAGCGTCTCTCGTAAATCTTGGTGTTTGATCAGGGTGCAGATCGACAGTTGAGGTAGCACAGGATAAGGAAAAAACGAGTTTTATTTTGATGAAGGTTCAGTTGTCAAGGTTGTTCAAGTTAAGATTTATAACAAGAAGATTAAATTTTGCTTAATTTTATCAAGGGATGTTGCAATCATAACTCGAAATGTCTATTCCTTCCAACTTGGGGCCGCCAAACGTCCCAGTCTGGCGGCGATATCGTTTTCCAGACGTGGGATTGAGGCGATCGCCCCAAGAGGAGACCAGGAACAAGGCATAATGGGTGACAGAAGCTTGATTCACGGTCGGATTCCTGCAATCCTCCGAATTGCCCTATTGATTGCCCCTTGATTGCAGCGGCCTCGTCTGCTTGAGTTGCCATGGATTGCCTCAATCTCCAACCGTTCCTGCAACGGGTTCCCATCTGTTCTAGTCTCGATTCCCTAGAGACAGTGATTGACGACTTTCAACAGAGCGATCGCATCTTGGTAATTGACGAAGAGCAAACCCCCTTAGGGGTCATCGTTGCCCATCGTCTCTTGCATAATCTAAAAGATGCTCGGGTTTGGCAGCATCCCCTCCTCAATTTCAGCGAAGCCATGACCCCCATTGAAGCCTTAGCCATCGACGATTGGGGCGATCGCCTCTGTTCTCGCCTCTCCCCAGCCAAGATGCTGTCCCTGACAGGGGTTGACCCCCTCGCCCCTGGCCCCCGTCGAGAACTGGTAATGGTCGATACAAGCGGGAAAATTTTAGGACTCCTCGACGGCGATCGCCTCAACGCCGAACTCAGCAACTCCCCCTCAACCACTCTCCTGGACGACTCCCAAGATGCCAACAGTCCAGACTTAGAGGTCCTAACCCGCCTACTTGAAGTACAGACTCAGGAACTCAGCGCCAAAAACGCCGATCTGATGCAACTCGATCGCCAAAAAACCGAACTCCTCTCCTGGGTGAGTCATGAACTCAAAACCCCTCTAACGGCCCTACTCGGCTTATCCAATCTTCTCCAAAACCCCAACCTCGGCAGCCTCAACCCCCGTCAAGCCAACTATGCCCGCCTCATCCAACACAGCAGTCGGCAAATGATGACTGTTGTCAACGATCTTTGTGATTTAGCACAACTCGAAAACGGCGAACTGAGTTTAGATCGACAACAACTCTCCGTCCAAGCCTGTAGCGAGGCCGCCTACGAGCAAATCCGTAAACTCCGCGATGGCTCTCCCCTACCGCAACTCACCCTAGACATTGACCCCGAGGCCGCTCAGGTTTGGGCCGATAAAACTCGCTTAGGTCAAATTTTAGTGCATCTGTTTCTGAATGCCGTCAGCACCACCCCCGACAATGGAACCGTGGGCCTGAGAGTCGAACGTTGGCATCATTGGTTGGCCTTTCTAGTTTGGGATACCGGCGTAGGAATTGAAGCGGCGGCCCAACCTTGGATTTTTCAAGGCTATCCCATCGCCTCCTCGGGCCAAGTCTCCCAGATGCCGGCCTTCCCCGGCGAGGCCGCTAAATCAACGGCGACCTCCACGGAAGTCCCCAGTTCTCGTAGCGCCTCCCCCTCTCTGCCGACGGGCCTAGGATTGGTATTAGCCCAACGGCTGGCCCGACTCCATGGCGGAGAAATTAGTTTTACCTCCCAAGACCCCGGAGGAAGTCAGTTTACGCTCTTGTTACCCAGTCCTGACTATGGTGAGGGCGCACCACCTCCCGAAACCCCCAGCAGCTTCAACGCTTGGGCCAAGGATGCCCAGGTGCGCTTTGCTTTAGTGGTCGATCGCGACAGTGAACGGGTCGAGGCCCTCTGTCATTATCTCAGTGAAGCGGGCTATCGGGTCTTTGTGGCGCGATCGGGACCCGAGGCCTTAGCCAAGGCCCGACAATTGCATCCCTGTGTCATGTTTTTAAACCCACGCTTGCCGATTTTATCGGGTTGGGATGTCTTAACCTTGCTCAAGGCCGATCCCATCAACCCGGATATCCCCGTCGTGCTATTTGGCCAGTCCGAGGAAGGACACGAGGCGATCGCCCAACGGGGATTAGAGACGGTGGTAGACTGGCTCACCTTACCGGTCGATCGCCCCCAACTCCAACAGGTTCTTACCCGTCTGTTAGCCTACCAAGGCCAAGCCAGTCGCTTCAATCGACCGCTGACTCTGTTATGGCTCGTCTCTCCCCATCGAGGCGAGGTAAATGCCTCGCTCTCCCTCGAACGTGTATTTCATCAGTATCATTATCGGGTGATTGAAGTGGATGATTTCGACCAGGCGGGGCTTTTAATTAAAGTCTGGAAACCGGATGTGCTGCTATTGGATCTCAGCGGAACCGAGGTAGAGCGTCAAGACTTCTTGGCCATGTTGCAAGAGCATCCCGGCTTAACGCAACTGCCGATTGTCACCCTCGATAGTCAAACCACGGCCCTGGCTAATCGGGGCAAAACGGCAGAAGGAAGACCGCTGCGGGTGTTTCCCTGTCTAACAGCCCCCGAACGCATCTCGGAGACCTCGGGCCTACCAGCAGTCGTTGAGGTACTGCGTATCGCCGCCAAGGCCAGCGGCTAAGACCTACCTGAACAGGTTGCCAATGAGATCAAAAAATGGACACAACTGGACTC
>CAZXWM010000264.1:0-6007 GCA_964644215.1 uncultured Phormidium sp. | reverse complement strand
TAATCGACTCAATATAGTCTTGTAACGCCTCGGCGCGATCGCTGACCCCCATCACCTCACCGATGAGGTCAAAGGTTTCATAAATGAGTTCGCGATCGGTTGCTAAATCCCCGTAATTGATAGCAATCACCGGAATCCCGGTTTGTTGCTCAAGCTGTTCAACTTCCGCCTCCGAGCCAACTCCCACCTTGAAAATCACTTGTGGCCCGATGGCGAGCAGTTGTTCGGGATTGTCTTTTCCCCGAAACTCGCCGATGAGGGGTAATTCACCAAACTGAGGATTAGCTAGGCGATAAGGACGAGGTCGTTGCTGCGATCGCCCCTCCATCTCATTGTCATCGACTCCCACCACTCGCTCCTGAACTTGGAGATAGGTCAGATATCGCAACGCCCCCGAACCCGAAGCTACTACCCGTTCTACGGGTTGAGGAACCTGCACCTCTCGCCCTAACGCATCGGTCACCGTCAGCGTGGGACCGGATTCAGCCTCTTGGGTTGGCGAGATATCGTTAGAAGCCGGATTGCAGCCGACTAAGGGAATCTGGACGGCGATCGCCAAAACTGTCGCTAACCAAGGAGCTGTACGTTGCATATTGAGTCACCCTATTTGGCGTTTAGCCAAAGCCAAATAAGTATATTTTAGGGCGATCGCCCTTGCCTGACAATTTGTCAAACATTAAATAAATCTTTAAATTGCCAGATCTTCTTACGCTTTAAACGTTATATCTGCATCCTACTAATAAAATTAAAATACCCATAAAACTGAAAATCAAAAAGGCATTCTCACTAGAAAGAATGCCTCAAAATTCCTATCATATTAAACCGTCTTCAAGCAACAAGCGATAACAGGTTAAATGTCTAACGCAACAGCGTCGTCAAAACCATATCCGCATCCAGCGATCGCCCCGTCAATTCCATCACCTCCACAAACGCCATTCGTTGCTCAACAGACATCACCTCACGAATTGCCATCATACTCGAAAAACGAGTATCATTCATCTCATCTCGCAGACGTTCAACGGCATTACGTTGACGACGAATTTGCCGAGTTGAGGCATCCCCAACCATCATCTCTTGCAACGCTTCACGCGCCGCATCTAGCTGACCTTGAAGGCGACCATTCTCCGCCAAATAAGACTGACGAATTTCAGAAATTCGCGCTTGTTGTCGTTGCGTTAACTCAATTTGTTCACGCCAATCTTGAGCTTGAGACGGGTCTTGAACAACCGGATTTGACGGAGGCGACGGATTCGTGGTAACTGGCTGCGATTGGCTCGCCAACGCTCTTAAACTAGCCGGATTCGAGAGATAAACATGACCCAGAGTGCGTCCTTGATAGGTGCGTTTGCTGAACTCCCAGCCATCCTGTAACTCAATACGGACAAAATCATTTGCATAAGGCGCACGTCCCAGTTCTAAGGTTGGTTGATTCGGACGAAACGGAACCCCTTGCAAGACCACATCATTGCCCCGACGAACCGTCCGTAAACTATATTGAATCCCTAAATCTTGTCCTCCAGTCCGCAAGGAATACCCATTACTATCTGTGAAGCGTCCACAAATTCCCGTAAAGTCAAAATTGAGCAATAACGGATTGACTCGATTGCCCGTTTCACCCCAGCAGGGACGAGCATTAGATTGCTGTTCAATCACCAAAAGTTGATGTCGTCCCGTCTCCCCCACAGGAGCCGCAACCGCAACAAAATTTTGCTGTTCAACAGCCCGTTCCCCGAAATTAACAGCGTCCGCAGACTGAGGGGTGATGGTTCCGCTGAACGTGGACAAAGCAAGAGTGGAAACAGCGGCGAGGCGAAGTGCAGTTTTCATGGCGAGTAATTCCTATACGTAACTGTGGTTGGCGTCTGATACCTATCAGTATCCGATAAAGTCCTAGCTTCTCGATATCAAGAGGTTCTACTTCCTCAACTGTCTATTAAACCTTGTGCCAGTTAGACCCCTGGCGGGACGATAACAAGAGTGAGGAATGGGGTAAAAAAAATCCGGTTTCCTGAGTGGGAACCGGATGCAAGACGTTAACCTAGGAAAAGCAAGATAAAGCGGGAGAAATCAATTAGCGAAGGAGCATGGTGATGATCTCGTCTGCATCAGCCAGTTGATTGTCCAAATCCATGACATCTGCAAACGCCATCCGTTGTTCTACCGACATCACCTGACGAATCTCCATCATGCTAGAAAAGCGATTGTCGTTCATCCGTTGGCGCAGCCGTTCGACAGTATTGCGTTGACGGCGGATTTGACGAGTCGAAGCATCCCCAATCATCATCTCTTGTAACTCTTGACGCGCCTGATTGAGTTCACTATCGAGACGACCATTTTCAGCGAGATAGGACTGACGAATCTCCTCAATCTCACCTTGTTGTCCTTGAGTCAATTCAATCTCATCGCGCCAATCTTGATCTTGAGACGGTTGAGAGGGATTTTTGTCTTCATTGGGATTCGAGGGAGTCGAAGGACGCTCAGCTACCGTGTTAGAGTTATCGGTCAAGGCGCTCAACTCCGATGGGTTCGAGAGATAGACATGACCTAAGCTGCGTCCTTGATAGGTTCGTTTCGCGAAATCCCAACCATCATTAAGGTCAATGCGAACGAAGTCGTTGCTATAAGGTGCGCGTCCGAGTTCTAAGCTGGGTTGATTACCGCGCAGGGTGGTTCCCTGTAAAACTAAGTCATCTCCTTGACGAACCACTTGTAAGCGATATTGCATCCCTAAGTCCTCCCCAGCCGTGCGGATGGAGTAACCATTGCTATCAGTAAAGCGTCCGCAGATACCGGTAAAGTCAAAATCTAAGAGGAGGGGTTCGACGGTTGAGCCATTTTCGGCCCAGCAATCGCGGCGGTCTGACTGTTGTTCGAGAACGAGGAGTTGGTGTCGTCCGGTATTTCCAACGGGTGCAGCGACGGCGATGAAGTCTTGTTGTTCAACGGCCTGTTCCCCGAAAAGGGCGGCTTGAGCCGGTTGAGGAGTGAAGGTTGCACCAAAGCTGGAGATGGCGAGAGTGGAGAGTGCGGCGAAGCGAAGTGCAGTTTTCATGGTAGTTGTCCTGTGATTGGGTTGGCGGTTGTTTGCTATGACTTCATTGTGGGGGGAGACTCCTGTGGCCAGGACTGGGAACAGTTGACTTCGGGAACTGTCCGGTTGCCCTTGTGACAGTTGGGAATTGGAGGAACGAGGTTTGAGGGGTTTTGGGCGTTTTGGAGGCCAATTATTGCGGCTCAGGGTAGCCAGTGACGCCGATTGGCGGGTTGGGAGGGCTGGTTTCGGGGGTCTCAGTCCGGTTCACGTCCCTTTCTCAGACCCCACCACCTAGGACTGATGACGGCGTGCCAGACGCATCGAGAGGTGATCGAGTTGCTTAAACACTTCCGGAAAATCGATGTCCCCTTGTGGCGTTAGGGGGAGCGATCGCACCTCCTCAAATCCCTCGGCTGTCGTCACCGGGGTTTGGGCCAGAGATTGCGCCATACGCTCAATCACATGAGGGGGAACCACCCGAGGGCGATCGCGATTGCGTTGTTGACAGATTTCAACGGGAACCTCCATCACCCAGGCCACCCACGTTAACGGTGGAGTCCTCAACTCTTGCAGCGATCGCAAGAAGTCCACACGCCAGGCCCGGCGCACATTAGTCGCATCATAGATGACTGGACGTTCCTGGGCGATCGCCCCTTGAATCTGGGCCAACACCTCCGCCTCAATCTCACGCCAATTTCCCTGAATGACCGCATCCCCATAGAGTTTTT
Organism: uncultured Phormidium sp.; assembly: GCA_964644215.1. GTDB lineage: Bacteria > Cyanobacteriota > Cyanobacteriia > Cyanobacteriales > Geitlerinemataceae > Sodalinema. Next base: position 2,245 of record CAZXWM010000264.1, on the reverse strand, counting down.
CCCGCACTGCATCCGTAGAAACCACCACATAGCGAGGGTCTCGTTTCACAACTTCCTGTGCAAAGTGACTTTTACCACTCGCGGGGATACCAACCAGAAAATGACAGGGGAGAGAGATGGACATGAGGGAATAGGCAAAAGGCAAAAGGCAAAAGTCGGGTATAACCGACCCCCAATCCTTCCTGGAAGGGAAGAAAGAAGGTAGGGGCAATCCGTAAGTGGCGTACCCAGCTCTTGTGGTAGCTCTAGGTCATAGTCTATAACGATTTGGGACACTAACTGAAATAACCCTTGGAGACAAACATGAATCCTTCCCACGATAATACCGCACCCATTGAATTCGACGATTTCATGAAGGTGGATATCCGCGCGGGGACTATTATTTCTGCAAAACTCAATCCCAAAGCAAAGAAGCCAGCCTATGAAATAGACGTTGATTTTGGCAGCGAAATTGGGATAAAAAAAAGCTCTGCGCAGCTCACTGAAAACTATTCTGCAGATGATTTAATTGGGCTACAAATCTGCGCTGTTGTCAACTTTCGACCTAAACGAGTCGCTGGCGTTAAATCCGAAGTCCTAATTCTAGGAATCCTATGTCGTGAAAACGGGACCGTCTTGATTCAGCCAACCAAGCCAGTTAATAACGGAGGGCGATTGGCTTAAGTCAGCAATCATCAGCCGAACAACCCGTTCAACTCAGAGGTTCCCTCGACTCGCAGCGACTAAAAATTTGTCGGCTAACCGTAAAAATCGTACTTCAGACGAGACAGATTAGTAAGGGCTTGCATCTATTTCAGTATCGACTTGCATAAATCACGCAAAACTCAGGGTGTAATCAACGAGCAAACCAACCTGGAGGACTTCCGATGTTCGGCTTTCGTCAACGCCTGATGGCTTCTACCGCCAAGCTTCCCCAACCCCCCCATGATCCCATTTTGGGGCAACTCGGGGAAGCTACCGTCTCGAAACGGATTGCCTACCATTGTCCAGGACGAGTGTACTACCGCGCCACCTGGTGGAAAGCACAATGTCAGCATCGGGATCTCATCCTCGAACCCGGAACCCGAGTTCAAGTGGTTGCGCGGGATATCACAATCCTGATTGTTGAACCCTGCTGGAGTTGAATAAAAGCCCCGGTTCTTTCCACGAACCGGGGCAAAAACTTAACCAAGCCTGGCAGAAAAACCCTTGACAAATTAGCGAGTTAGTGCAGTAAAAACCGCATCCACATCAGCATTGTCCAAATCCATCGAGTCAGCAAAGGCCGTGCGTTGTTCGACGGACATCACCTCGCGAACCGCCATCATGCTGGAGAAACGATTGTCGCTCATCCGTTGGCGTAGGCGTTCAACTGTATTGCGTTGGCGGCGGATTTGACGAGTCGAAGCATCGCCAATCATCATTTCTTGCAACTCCTGACGCGCCTGATTTAACTCAGCTTCGAGGCGGCCGTTTTCAGCCAGATAGGATTGACGGATTTCAGTCATGCGCTCTTGCTGGCTGCTGCTAAGTGCGATGTCGTCGCGGACTTGTTCCTCTTGGCTAGGTTGAGAAGGTTGAGAGGGTTGTTTCTCCTGGGGTTGACGGGGAGGAGTGGGAGTGGAAGGACGGCTGGCGCTGGTGTTGGAGTTTTGCGTTAATGCGGTCAGCGTCTCAGCGTTCGAGAGATAGACATGACCCAGAGCGCGTCCTTGATAGGTGCGTTTCGAGAACTCCCAACCATCATTGAGGTCAATGCGAACAAAGTCGTTCGTGTAGGGAGCGCGTCCGAGTTCGATGGTGGGTCGGTTGGGGAGGAAGGGAACCCCTTGTAAGACGAGATCAGACCCTTGGCGAACGGTGCGTAGATTGTATTGAACTCCTAAGTCTTGTCCAGCGGTGCGGATGGAGTAGCCGTTGCTGTCGGTATAGCGTCCACAAATCCCGGTGAAGTCGAAGTTGGCTAACAAAGGATTGACAATGGAGCCATTTTCTGACCAGCAATCACGGCGATTGGATTGTTGTTCAATGACGAGCAGTTGGTGACGTCCGGTGCTACCGATGGGTGCAGCAACGGCGACGAAGTCATCTTGAGCAACGGCTTGTTCTCCGAAGGTTGAGGCTTGAGCGGCTTGGGGAGCGAAGCTAGTCCCGAAGCTGGAGATGGCGAGGGTAGAGAGAGCGGCGAGGCGAAGTGCGGTTTTCATGGCGGTAGAGTCCTTATAGAGTTCTTAGAGCGAGGTCGTTTGTTTTGTATGAGTTCATT
>CAZXWM010000263.1:0-6020 GCA_964644215.1 uncultured Phormidium sp. | reverse complement strand
TTCCCCTCTGTCACCAAAAAACCGTAGCCGTTTTGCCGCACTTTATCCCATCGATTCACTTTGATGGCGTGGCATCGCTGCTGGCTACTCATTGATCATATACCCGTTCATGGTAAATACGCTTTCAGTCTACCAGACTCATCAACCTTCAAGCAATACACCTGTCGCTTTTTGCGCAAAAAGTTTTATGACTTTTATGACTATTTAAAGATATTACAGTTCAGGGCGAGCATCTAACAAGACCCTTGAGACCCGGTGCTGATTGGTCATATGGTTTTATTTTGCACAGATAACAATTTAATCGATGGCGCTCATAATGTGGCGGCGGCCCAGGCGTTACGGGGCTATCTGGAACGTAACCGTTAAATGGGAGTCAGTGTCTGAAATAATGGGTACTCGTTATTATTAACATGAAAGCGTCAAAATAAGGGGTATTAGGAGGCGGTTTGTATATGCTCGATCGCCGTCCCAAGTTGTCGCAGGCGATCGCTCACTTCTAGGTTCAATTCCCGAGGTTGCAAAGCCGCTGGAAGTTCTGAGAGTAACGCTGAATTGCCTCGATACCATTCATTCATCGCCACACCATCCCAGGCCCCCTTAAGTTCTCGGAATTTGTCCAGTAATCCCTGGAGTTCTTGCAGGGCATAGGCTTCTAAACTTGCTGCATTAAAAACGGCAATTTGCAAGTATTCTTCAAAAATCTTAATGTCCGTCTCAACCTCAAAAATCACCTCATCTTCAGGATTTTTAAACTCATCAAACGTTTCAATCAGACTGGTGATTTCTCGGACTCCTAAGACTTCCTGGCGCAAGGCACTATCAAGGAGTAGTTGAAAGCCATAATTGGCATAGCGTTTTAAGACCCGAAGTGCCGGTTCATCGCCACTATAATAGTTATCTAAAATTTCAATATCGACCCCGAGATTTTTGATAATGCTGCGGCGGGTGTCACTCTTGACTGGACCGCGAATTAAGGCATCGGCAACGGGACGAGCGAACCGTAAATATAAAACTCGCAGGCTATGTTGTAGTTTGTCCAGGTAAGAGTCCGCGTTTTGAATTAGGCGGGATTCCACTTGCGAACTTCCCCAAAGCTGTTGGGTCATGTAGGCAATTAAGATGGAACATTGCTCTTGTAACTCGATGGCGAGTTGGTTGGCGATCGCCTCTAAATGGTATTTGACATCGTTATACAAATCCTCTCGCCAGGCAATGTTCGCCTTAGTCCGGTCAAAGACGGGGTTAGAGTTGGCGGCAAAAATACGCTCTCGTTTCTCCAGGGTAGTTTGCCGCAGTTGCTGCATTTCGCTCTCTAGGACTTGCAAGTAGCGTTGTCTGAGTTTTTTTAAGCTTTCTGAAGCATTAAAGCGCAGTTTTGACCCCTCAGAAATGGTACTGGCGCGGTAAAAGTCTTGTAAATCGGCTTTGATTTGCTCCCATTTCTGAGACCACCATTGGGTGAACTCAATTCGTTGTGCCTCTTCTTCCCGTTGTTTGGCTTCTTCGGGATTTTCGGGATAGCGTTGATGGACGAGATGGTAAATGTCTTTGGCCGTGTTGAAAGTGGTTTCGAGGGAGGCTTCGCAGCGTTTTTGCAGGACAGAGACGCGTTCAGTATTGATGTAGGTCTCAATTCGGCCTTTGATATCGGGAATCCCCGTGGCTTGCTGGCTTAACTCGTCTAGGCTTTGGCAGTGGGTGAGGCTTTCGAGGCGCGATCGCACCCCCTCGGGACGACCGATTTCTGATTGAGTTTGGGGATTGGCCAGGCCATTCAAGACCAGATAGGCCCCCGCTGAACCGGCTACAATGCGATGTTTGGGTAAGTTGGCCCGTTTTCGCCAGTCGTCGGCGGCTTCTTGGATATGGGTTTGCAAGGCTTCGGCACTCCCGAGGCTGTCGATATGACTGAGAAAGACAAACAGCTTCTCGGCGATGTTGACGTTTTTATCTCCTTGTTCCGTGAATTGGATGATTTGCAGTTCCGCTTCCCGGATGCTGCGAAAGCGTTGGATGACAATCACCGCATCGCAGTCGGAGAGAATCGCCTGTGCTTCATCGACGTGTTTGGCTAAGCCGGAGTCGGAACCGGGAACGTCATAAAAGACAATGCCATCAGCCTGGGCCAGTTGATTGGTATAGAGTCGCGCCTCTAAGACAGCATAAGCATAGCGATCGTTGGCGACATATTGACTGAGCGGTTCGCGGATATCTTCGAGACGGGTGAAGGGAAAGGTTAAGTCGCCGCCATGTCGGACGTTGGCCAAGGTTTGCCGATTCGCGTCAATGGTTTTGAGATCTTCGCTGGCCCCGGCTTGTTCCAATTCTTGTAAAAAGGCCTCAAACTGTTCCTCACTCCGAACTTTGATTTCTAGCCGTTGTTCGGCTTCACTGGCGACGGAGTAAATCTGTGTGGTGGTGAAGGTGCAACGTCCTCCTTTGGCTGGGAGTAGGTCACATTCTAACCAGGCATTGATGAAGGTGCTTTTTCCCGCTTTCTCTAAGCCAACGACGGCGATGCGAAATTCGCCTTTTTTGAGGCGATCGCGTTGTCGTCGTGTCGGTTCAACTTCTTGCTGCAATCGTTCCCTCAAGTCTCGGGGAACCTCGGCCTGGGGTAAGTTGGCCAAGTTGAGCGCGTGCTGAGAGAGGGTGAGCGCGTCATCGAGACGGCTGGTGTAGTAGGAGGAGGCGGTTTTCCAATCCATAGGAGATGAGGGGGGTTAGATGCGGTTAAAATGCTGTCGACCGGATAAGTTAGCCAGAAGCGCAAGCTTCTGAATCACGCCTCCCGTCTGGGGTAAGCGTTTTTTGAGACCATAACAACTGGAATTGTCGATCATGTCCTCCCCATCTTCGATTTGAATGCAAATGTAAACATCCCGTTCGCTATCGGGAGACATTGGCTCGGGGGTGAATTGCAAATCCTGTTCGAGAGAATGCAAATCTTTGGCTGGCAGACAACGGAAATAGGCGCAATTGTCAATCAGGTGACAGATTTCTGTCCTCGTTAAGGTTTGGTCACGGGACAAATTGCTCACCAACCGCGCTGGTACTATTAGACACAATTCGACGGGGATGCGTTGGTAAGTCGGTTGACGGCTAATTGTAGAGTGGCCTTCACTCGATTTGTTTGAGTTATCGTCAATATCTTTAGAGCGACTTGGGGGAGATTTTGGGTTAGGTATATCATCTTCTTGTTGGGGACAGTCTGACTCCAACAAGTTGTGTACGAATTTTTTGACGCCTTTTACGACGAGTTCTCTCTTTTTCGGCACGTCAGTTGTATCGCCATCTCTTGGCGTTTTGGGTTGACGTGAACTGTCTTCAAAAGGCCACATAAGCTAATGCTCCTATTTTAATATCAATCATCTTGAACAGCAATCATATCACTTAAGCTAAAGCAAGATAATTCATGATTCAGTGTTGCAACTTGTTGTTCAATGAGCTGTAAATTGGTTTCCTCTTGTTGCTGGTTTTCTTGAACGTTTTTGTGAGCCTCATCCAACCTAGATTTATATCGCTCCAGGATGTCGTGATTGACCTCCGCTACATTGGCATTCAGAGAATTGACTTGTTCCAGAAGCCAGCTACCTGTTCGCCCAACAATTTCCATTTGCGCGAGTCCAACCTGCTTAGTCCAATCGTTTAACATCACTTCAGCACTCGGAATTTCAGCATTATCGACGTCACGCTTCCGATATTTGGTTTTGTAGTATACTTTTTTAAAAAAGAAAAAAAATCGTTTTGTCTTTTTGACCTTGTAGGGTTCTTGTTCTTCTGTGGTGGTAATGGGAAACCCTGATTTGAGGTGAACGGGGGGACTTTCTCCACTGATGTCAATTTGAGCGAGGCTGTGCTTGGGAAAGTTTATACCATAATCCGGTCCAAGATTATGACACCCTGTTTCCATCTCATCTAAATAGTGTTTAAACAGACAGGATAAGGCGCTGTACATACGCCCTGACTCTAGGGTGTAGGTTGCCTGAATCACATCCTCCAGGACATGACTTAAGGAAACACTAAGCTGATTAAGGGACTTATTGATGTCTCGTAAGTTTTTTTTGTCTGCATCTGATTTTGCTTTTTTACTTACCCCTTTTCGAGCCAAAGACTCCGAATAGCCAACCGTATTGAGCGTTTCTAAATCCTTCTCAAGTGCTTTCTTATGGTCATAGTTAACCAACGTAAATACAGGCGCTTCTAGGTTAATCAACTGCTTTTCCAGAGAACTCGCAACAGACTCCAGAACAGTGTTAACATTACGCCTGAGTTCGCGAGTCCATCCCTGAAGAGGAATGAGGGGATCGACTAAACCGCTATACCTTGGGATAGACCAAATTTTCTCGGGAAGAGTCTCTAGGGGATCAATAATATCACTCTCATCCCCAGGGGTCTGGCTGTCCTCTAACCTTGCCTTTAACTTTTCCTCTAATTCCTCAAAAGGGCCTCGGAGTTCTTTAGCCCCCTCCCCAAGAAACTGCTCAAGAGTATGGCGAATCTGTTTAAGCTGTTCTAGCTCTTGCTCATATTTCTCCTTAGAACTTTGCAAGATAGCATGAAGGGTCTGTTGTGCCCACTCAACAACGGCATTTGCCCCTTCTTCCTTAAAGTTGGCAATCAGTGTGGGAAGCACAAGCTGGGGGAAATTGTCAGCGATATGTCTCTTTAACGCTTCCTCAAACTCCTCACCGTGGGATTCCTGCCATAATTTCTGGGACACGCGATCGCGATCATGATCCGTCCACTTTTCCGGTTTACGGGGTAAATCATCGAGAATATCCTCACCAATCAAACTATTGAATTTTCTGTCCGCAGTTTGACAAGCCTGATTACTGAGCGACCGCTCCTCAGATTGAATCTGAAGACTCAGCAAGGCTGCTAGAGTACTCAGTTTCGTGACTTGGATATCATCAATCTCCCGCTGATATTCCGGTAAATAACGTTTCAAACCCTGTTTAATCGAATCAACCGTCCGGGTTGTAAAACGAGCTTCCGACTCGGGCCAGGTCTTATCATCCCGAAAAACATCAATTCGATTGAGAACAAAAAGCATTCGACTTGGAGAGCCACCCAGTTTCTTGACTTCGGCGACAACCTCATCTAACAATTGATTGACTTTTTGTTGATCCGTTTCTGCACTATTGTATGTGACTAAACATAAAGCTTTCCCCGATTGCTGTTGGATAATCTTACGGTTGGCTTCATCCCCCACCGAGGCTAAGCCGGGTAAATCCATCAGTCTGATTTTGGCACCTGGAGGCAGTTGAAGTTCCGAGGCGAGGCGAAAGGGATAGCGGATATAGAATTGAGGCGAAGACAAGTCCGGTTGCTGTTCACGAGAATCAATGAATTTCAGCATCACATCATGCAAGCGAGTCTGAAGTTCTGAATCGTTCAGACCTCGCCATTCTCCCCATTCCCAGGTGGCGTCTGGAGTCTGGGGGATGACCAAGAGACTCTCGGGGCCATATTCAATGGTCACGATGCCGGCACTCATCTCGCTGACGGCGACGGGCATAATCTCGGCACCGCAGAGGAGATTCACGAGACTACTTTTGCCGCTACTGGTGGTTCCGGTGGTAGCGAGGGTGAGGCTGGGGTGACTCAGGTCGTGGACTAGAGTCTGTAACGCCGCTTCGAGGCCTGCGGAGAGGGTCTGAATCTCCGGTTGATAGCTTTCGGGTAAGTACCGTTCCATGTCCACCCGAAATTTCCCCCAGGATTGGACGAGATGCTTGGCCCGGTTTTCCACCTCAGTGAAGATGGTGGTGACATCTTGAGTCATGATTCAGTTGAGTCCTCTTGGCGAAGTGGAGGCGTCACCCCATCAACTGTTCTGTCGCGATGAGTCCGCCGACTGGGGATACATGGGAATCTTGTAGGTACTATGGCATGAATCGACTGGGAAAACAACTGCTTGATTGGTCATACGTAACAGTTTGTGTCGATGACGGCGAGGGGTCAAATGTTGGAGGGTCATGTCAGACTGTAGAGGAGTCGAGACTAGAGCGAATAAA
>CAZXWM010000262.1:1086-6045 GCA_964644215.1 uncultured Phormidium sp. | reverse complement strand
CTGATTGACTGCGATCGCCGTATCGTTGAGGAGTTTAACCCAGGGAATCACCCCACCCGAGGCGTTGGGTTTGCCCATCACCCAAGAGCCAGTGGCGCGGATACGGCTGACGTTGACTCCAACGCCACCGCCATTTTTGGAAATGCGGGCCGTGTCGGTGATGGTTTCAAAAATGCTTTCGAGGTTATCATCCATGGCGGCGATGAAACAGGAGGAGAGGGAGCCGCCGGGAACCCGAAGATTGGCTAAAATCGGGGTGGCCAGGGAGACTTTGCGGGTGGCAATGGCTTCATAGAAGCGTTTGGCCCATTTGAGGCGTTCATCGGGAGCTTCACGGTGAGCTAACAGTAAGGCACAGGTGAGCAGGGCTTCCTGGGGCAACTCGTCGGGTAAGAGGTAGCGTTTCGTCAGTAATACCGCCCCGGCATAATCGTAGTCCATGTCCCAGTCTGGGTTAATCCACTCCGAGGCCGCTTGCAGTTCATCGAGGGTGTACGTCAGAATACGAGAGTCATAACTCTGGGATTGCACCTTGGCGAACACTGTACGAGCGTAGTCACCATACTGATAGCCGCGACTGACGAGGGTGTCTTTCCATAAACTCCAGATGTGGAGTCGTCCCGCCACATAGCGCCAATCCGGCTCCCCAGGAGAACACATTTCCAAGGCGCAGCCAATGAGGTTGTTTTGAATGTCCCGTGTTGTCACCCCAGTCCGCAGTCGAGCGGTGAGTCCAGCTTCTAGGGCAATGGGACTGGCCTCAAGTCCTTCACAAGCCCAGTTAACCACACGCCGGATTTTCGTGACATCGAGGGGGGTGGGTGAGCCATCCCGGCGAATGACGGAAATCTTGGCAGCTTGGGTGGCAATGGCGTTGAGTTCTAAGGTTGAGTGCATAGGGACTGTCGTCATAAGTGCTGTATTAGCTCTACTCGCAGTGGGTTGAATCGTCTCAGGGGATAGGGGAGGACTCGCGTCACTCCCGAGGCTGATCTCCACGGACTCGATCCAGTATATAGTGTTTTTTGAGACCGGTATATAGTGTTTTTTGAGAAATAAAATGGGCTTGATTCACTAAATGTAGTGTGTTAAGGGAGGGGCGATCGCCCCTCCTTTGGCTTGAGGTTGGGGTTGATTAAAAAAACAATACTCACCCAACAATGATGACTCCAGTACAAATGCCTAAACGTCCGGGGAAATTCAGTCATTTTGCCAAAATTTGACCCCGTTTTGTCGCAATTTGTTAACATTATTAACGGGCGATCGCAAAATCTTAACCAAGCTTTTAAAATAGTTAAGAGATCAGAAACACCCGTCATCGACCTCGACGTGAGCCATCGTTAATATAACTTAAAATTCAGTAAAGATACTGAGAGCTTCTAGTTCCTAAACTCTGATCTCAAACCCATTAACCATCATTTAGAGGTTGCAAGCTGACTTGCAGCTCTAAGTTTAGAGAAGGAGTTTTACAATGAATTGTGATGATATTGTTCAACGCTATCTTGCCGGAGAACGCAACTTTCGCCGTGCAGATTTACGGTCTGCCAATCTTATTGGAGCGACCTTAGTTCGTTGCGACTTTTCCGATTCTAACTTGGTCGATGCTTCATTGGCTCGCGCCCATCTTGAACGCTGTTTCTTGGTCGCCAGCAAGCTCAATGGAGCATTTTTATATAGTGCCAACTTGAGTTTTGTTAAACTCAAACAAGGGTCTTTGATTGAAGCGGATTTAACCAAAGCCAACCTCCAGGGCGCTCAGTTAATTCAAGCAGATTTAAACGGCGCTAAACTCAGCGGTGCGAGTTTGCGAGGAGTGAGTCTGTATCGGGCTAATCTTCCGGGAGTTAACCTCTGTGGGGCAAATCTGGATGGAATCAATTTGAGATCGGCTAATCTGGCTAACGCCAATCTCAACTGGACAAACCTCAATGGCGCGCGCTTAAGCGGTGCAAACTTGCGGGGCGCTCAACTCAATGGGGTTAAGCTCAAAGCCGCCTGGATGAATGGCTTAGAACTCAATGAGATTGAATTGGTTGGCATGGAATTGCAAGAGGTTAAATTAAGCGGGGCTAAGCTCGTTGGCGCGAATTTTACCGGCAGTAATCTTCGTCAAGGTCAATTACGCAATAGTCACCTCAATGACGCCAACTTGCAGCAGAGTAAACTCAACGAGGCGAACTTGCGCGGTAGTCGTTTGATTCATGCCAATTTAATGAAAACCGATTTGCGGGAAGCCGACTTACGAAATGCCGATTTGAGTCATAGTAATCTCAACTTGGCTCAACTGAATGGCGCAGATTTAAGCGGTGCCGATTTACGGGGAGCTTATCTTTGGGGTGCTGATTTAGATGGGGCAATTTTGCGGGGTGCCGATTTGCGCGGGGCTAGTTTACGGGGGGCTGGTTTAATTGGAGCAGATTTACAAGAGGCGCGTCTGGATGGGGTAACGCTTCCTGATGGCTCGGTTCATACTTAAGAGAAACTCAGGGTCATCTGTTGATTATCAGCAAACGATCGCAAAAACAAGGGGCAATTGACAGGCTTAACCCGTGAATGCACTGAGACATTAGCCGGGGAACTTATTGGAACATTTCACAGTCTCATTTAACCAGTGGGAATGGAATGGTCCTCAGGGTGGAACCATCTACTGATTAATAACGACTAAAAAATCAAGTAGAGGTCAGACTGATGAGAATCCACAAGAATTTAAACCAATCCCCAATTGAGGACATGATGCTCATCTGGCATCGCATTGTCCTCAGTTTTGTTATTGTGATTTATGCCGCCCTGCATATCGGTGTATTGCACCTGCCCTCGCCGCAGGATTTAGCCCATTCAAGCTTGCCGAGATTATCTCAGGTGGCGGTGACCCACTCATCGGTGTTGTTGCCCTATTCTCCGAGTTTGTCCCAGGTTAGACTCCCTCCCCCGATCTGGGGACGGACTTGAGGCGTATCATCCCCTCAGGTTGGTTCAGGAGATGGATTTTGAGCGGCGATCGCATCCTCTTGGGACCAACAGCCTTTACACTGAATTAGGATTGCTCAGAATCTCAGCATCCGTATTTTTTGTAGAAGGCGAGGGGGGCCGCTATGGTTGACAATCAGAACACCGCGTCCGTTGAAGAACGGTCATCCCGTCAAGAGTTGCGAGAGTTAGTGCGATCGCAACTCCAGATGTTTCTCGAACAGGGCCACTTCCAAGGGGCCAAAACCTTGTTGGTTCCCGTACAGCCAGCCGACGCAGCTGAGGCGATCGAAGGATTGCCCCAAACCCTTCATGCGATCGCCTTTCGCCTCCTCCCCAAAGACAAATCCACCGAGATTTACGAACATCTCGACTCCAAAGTACAGCAAACCCTAATCGAAGAATTTAAAAACCAGGAACTGCGAGATCTCATCGATAAAATGTCCCCCGATGACCGGGTGCGACTCCTCGACGAACTCCCCGTGAACCTGGTGCGGCGATTACTCAAAGAACTCAGTTCGAGCGAACGTCAAGCCACCTCACTGCTTCTCGGCTACGAACCCAACACCGCCGGGCGCATCATGACCCCAGAATATGTCTCCCTCAAAGAGCATTTCACCATCAACCGAGCCTTTGAGCGGATTCGTAGCCTCGCCAACATCACCGAAACCATTTACGCGCTCTACGTCACCGACACAGCTCGCCATCTAACGGGTATCCTCTCGCTGCGAGATCTCGTCACCGCTGAACCCGAACAGACCATTGGCGAGATTATGACCGAGGATGTGGTCTTTGTGCATACCAGTACCGACCAAGAGGAGGTCGCTCGTACCATTCAACGCTATGATTTCCTAGCAGTTCCCGTCGTCGATAGTGAACAGCGACTGGTGGGAATTGTCACCGTAGATGACATTATTGATGTTCTCGAACGAGAAACCACCGAGGATATTTACGCCTTGGGTGCGGTGCAAGCCGATCGCGAAAACTACTTTCAGATGAGCTTGTTCCGTATTTCCAAACGGCGAGTCTCCTGGCTGCTGGTGTTGTTGTTAACCAACATCCTGACTGGGGGGATTATTAACGCCAATGAGGCAATTCTCGAACGAGTGGTAAGTTTGGCCATGTTCATTCCTCTGTTGATTGGCACTGGGGGTAATGTTGGCACTCAATCTTCTACTGTGGTCATTCGCGGGCTGAGTACTGATAAAATCCGAGATACCATCTCTTGGCCAATTATTCGCCGTGAAGCCTTAGTGGGGATTGTTTTGGGTCTGATGATGGGGGCGTTGGTGGTCGTCGGCGCTTATTTGGTTCAACGAGACTGGGCCGTGGCGGTTACCGTTGGCTTAAGTTTATGGGGGATTACCACCCTGGCGGCTACATCTGGGGCTGCTTTGCCAATGCTCTTTAAGTCTCGTGGTTTTGACCCAGCCTTGATGTCTGCACCCTTCATTGCCACCTGTGTGGATGTGTTGGGGGTTCTGATTTACTTTTACGTGGCACGATTGTTGATTAATGTCTAATACGGGGATTGGTCATATCTCTGAGTCGAGGCAAGTTGAGGCAAGTCATCAACACCATTGCTTGAGAAATGTAGGTTTACCAGAGTTAGGGAGGGATTACCTTGGTACAAAGTCAAGACGTCGCACAACCGATTTCATCTCGTGAGGAGTTGCGTGATTTGGTGCGATCGCAACTCCAGATTTTTCTCGAACAGGGCAACCTCAACGATGCCAAGCTGCTGTTGGTTCCAGTGCAAGCGGTGGATGTGGCTGAGGTGATTGGTGAATTACCCGAAAACCTCCATGCGATCGCCTTCCGCCTCCTCCCCAAAGACGAAGCGACGGAAGTGTATGAACATCTCGATCGCTCGGTACAACAGGCCCTATTAGAAGAGTTTAAAAATCAAGAAGTCCGGGAGTTAGTCGAACAGATGTCCCCGGACGATCGCGCGCGGCTATTTGACGAACTCCCCGCCAAAGTCGTGCGTCA